>NZ_JAIQXU010000001.1:300000-541477 GCF_020166395.1 Deinococcus betulae
CCACCCGGCTGGCCAGGCCTTCCTCCAGCGCCAGGCGGGTCAGCAGCGCGGCGTCGTTGATGAGGCAAAAGCCCTCGGCGCGGTCACGGAAGGCGTGGTGGGTGCCGCCGGCCAGGCAAGCACCCCAGCCCACCCGCAGGGCGTCGTGCAGGGCAGCCAGCGACCCACCGGCGGCGCGGCGGGCACGTTCCACGACCTCGGCGCTCCAGGGCAGCCCAAAGGCGCGTTCCTCGGCGGGCGTGACCTCGCCCCGGCGCCAGCGGCGGAGCCAGATGGGGTCGTGGACGCGGGCGGCGTCGGCCCAGCTCAGGGGTGGGGTGTCCAGTACCGGCAGGTGCGGCGCGAGCAGGTCCCGCACCCCCGCATACTTGTAGGCCGGAAAGCGGTGGCCTTCGGGCAGCGGAAACGTGAACGCGGCGGGACTCCAGGCTCGGTAAGGATGGGCGCTCACCCGCCCAGTTTGGGGCCGGGGCCCCCTCGCCGCTCTACTCCATAGTTTGATTGACTTTTCACACTGTGTTGAGCGAACGTTTCAGAAATCAGTCAGGGTCATACACTTCCGGCAGTTCACGCCCCCTGCGCCGTCCCCTCATCCCCCTGGAGCGCCCCATGACCTACGTTGCCCCCCTCAGCCAGCCGCAGCCGTCGCCCGCAGAGCTGCACCGCACTGTGCGGCGTGGCCAGACGCTGTATTACGCGGGCGACAGCGCGCCCAGTCTCTACCGCCTCGACAGCGGCCTGATGCGCGCGGTGCGCCTGACCCCTCAAGGCCGCAACCTGACGGTGCGCCACATCCGCCCCGGCGATATTTTCGGAGAGGAGTGCCTGCACGGCCAGACGCGCGGGCATCAGGTCGTGGCCCTGACCGACGCCGTCCTGACACCCATTCATCCGCAGCATCTGGGGGCAGGCGAACTCTGGGACCTGACCCGCAGCCTCAGCGCGCAGCTCCAGCGCATGATGACCGACGGCGTTCATATTCAGGACGGCGACCTGCGCGAGCGGATTGCCCGTTACCTCCTGAATCTGGCTGACAGCACCCTGGGGGGCCGCCACGCCGACGGCACCCGCTTCGTGCGTGCCACCCATGAACTGATTGCCGAAGGCACGGGCGCCACCCGTGAGAGTGTCAGTAAGCTGATTGGCGAAATGCGTGACGACGGCCTCCTGAGTCCCGCCTACCGCTGCCTGACCCTGACCGATGAGGAAGGGCTGCGGCTGCTGAGCGGCTACCACGGCTAAGCAAGGTCAGCTTTGACCGCCCCTCGCCTAGGGCGGTTTCTTCTGTGGCCCGCCCACATCCTCAGCTTTACGTCCTGCGCGTAGAATGCCCGCCATGCGGATTCGCCTTGACCCCTGGCCTGTCGATACATTTGAGGGCCAGTTGACACTGAAGCCCTTTGCGGGCTTGGTGTTCGATGTAGAAACAGACGTGTGGCAGGCCGTCCCTACCCAAGGTATTCCAGCGGCACTGCGCGAAGTGGTGGTGGTGGACGGCAAGCCACGTATGGAAGCGCGGCTGCTGATAGATGACGAGGCAGGCGAACTACATCTGGCGGCTTTTGGGGCGTATGTCGTGGGCGCCGTGAGCCTCTGTCCCCACGGCAGCCGTCAGGCCGAGCTTCAACAGGTACGTGCGCGGCGCGTCCTGGCCTACAGCGCCGATACGCCACTGGAACCGGCACGGCTGAGTCCACGCAATCCGCAAAGTGGCGTGCTGGATTACGAGCCGCATGCCTTCAATGGGCGGCAAGTGGAAGGACCCCGCGCCAAGGTGCAGCGGCTCATGCTTGACGCTGAACAGGCGCTCAGTCAGGAGCTGGCTTCTGCGATGGCGCTAGAAGAGGGCGACACCGACACCTTGCCCGAAACTCTGGTGCTGCAAGACGGCCCAGTCCGGTTAGGGCGGGGCGGGAGTGCAGTCGTGGGTTACGTGAAGACCCTGCACACTGACTATCTGGGGGCTGACCGCATCGGCCTGCTCAGTGAGCTGAAGTGCGGTGAACGCACACCTATCCTGCGCTTCCGGGTAGGCGACCGCGGCGGCCACTTCAGTGAGGCCGAGGGCCGTGAACAGCGCTTCACCTGGTATGTGCGGCTGTGCGAGCCCCCGTTTTACCAGCACCCGCTGGCGGGCATCATGCGGCTGGAAATGCACGCCCCGGAGGACAGCACCTTTGTCCCCCGCGCCGTGCAGGCTGTGGCAAATCTGTCAGGTGCGCTGCTTCAGAAGCTAGGCAGCAAACTCCACAAAGACCCCCGCGCGCCCCAGAACCTGATTCCCACAGCGGCCCTCGAACACGCCATGACCCGCAGCATGGGCAGCGCCGAACTGGTCACGCGGCGCATCCGCTCTCATATTGCCGCCGCCTACGGAGCAGGAGTGCTGGCGTGACGCTCAGCCCGCGTATTGGCATGGTGCTGGGCACCGAGGACGTGACCCCCACCATTTTCTGGTTTGCGGTGGGGCGCGGGGCCAGCGTGCAACTTGACGACCTGGTGACCGTGCAAACCGCCCGCCCCGACGGCAAGGTCGTTCACTTTTACGGCCTGGTGGACAACGTGCGCAAGCGTCACGAGGGCGTCACCTTCGAGTCGGATGTGGAAGACGTGGTGGCGGGTGTGCTGCCCGCCAGCATTAGCTACGCAGCGCGGGTGCTGGTCACGCGGGTGGACCCCGAACACTTCATTCCGCCGCAGCCCGGTGATGAGGTCCGGCATGCCCAGGGCGACGACCTGAAGATGGCCCTCAGTGCCGACAAGATGAAAGAGGCGGCTTTCCCAGCTGGTCTGCTGGCCGATGGGCAAACGCTGCCCCTGAATTTCCGCTTCGTCAACGGCGAGCAGGGCGGGCACATCAACATTTCGGGCATCTCGGGGGTGGCCACCAAGACCAGTTACGCGCTGTTCTTGCTGCACTCCATCTTCCGCAGTGGGGTGATGGACCGGGTGGCCCAGAGCAGCGGCGGACAGATGACCGGCACGGCAGGGGGCCGGGCCATTATTTTCAACGTCAAGGGCGAGGACCTGCTGTTTCTAGACCAACCCAACAGCAAAGTGACCGCGCGGGAGGCCCAGGCCGCCCAGGACAAGGGCCTAACCGCCGACCGCTACACCCTGATGGGCCTGCCCCGCACCCCCTTTACCGACACGCAATTCCTGGCGCCGCCCCGCGCCGGCTCGGTCAGCGGCGCCATCGTGCCGCACACCGACCAGCGCTCGCAGGGGGTTACGCCATTTCTGTTCACCCTGCGCGACTTCTGCGCGGGGCGGATGCTGCCTTATGTCTTCAGTGATGCGGGCAGCAGCCTGAATATCGGCTATGTCATTGGGAATATTGAGGAGAAACTAGCGCGGCTGGCCCAGGTACAGTCTGGCGCCGGAGCACATCTCCTAGTGACCGATTGGAAGCCGGAGGAAAATGCTGACATTCCCGAAGATATTGATTTCGGTGACTTAGAAGGCATCCGCATCAACTCTTTTGAGCAACTCATTGCCTATCTTGAATTCAAACTACTTGATGAGAATGACGGCCAGGGTGACCGCAAATGGGTGCTCAATCAATCTCAGGGCACCCTGCGCGCCTTTACCCGGCGTCTGCGCGGCGTTCAGAAGCACCTTTCGCCCCTGATTCGCGGCGACGTGAGCGAGGCCGAAGCCAGCCGCTACCGGCCCAATCTGCTGCGCGGCGCCCAGCTGAGCGTGGTGGACATCCACAACCTCTCTGGCCCCGCCCAGATGTTCGTGGTGGGCGTGCTGCTGCGTGAGGTCTTTGAACACAAAGAGCGCTTCGGCCGCCAGGACACCGTGTTTGTGGTGCTGGACGAGCTGAACAAGTACGCTCCGCGCGACGAGGGCAGCCCGATTAAAGACATCCTGCTGGAAATCGCTGAACGTGGCCGGTCCTTAGGCATCATCCTGATCGGCGCGCAGCAGACGGCCAGCGAGGTTGAGCGGCGCATCGTCTCCAACGCCGCCATCCGGGTGGTGGGCCGTCTGGACCTGGCCGAAGCCGAGCGTCCCGAATACCGTTTTTTGCCGCAGAGCTTCCGGGCGCGCGCCGGGATTCTGCAACCCGGCACCATGCTGGTGTCGCAGCCAGACGTCCCCAACCCGGTGCTGGTCAATTACCCATTTCCTGCCTGGGCCACCCGCAAAGACGAGGTGGACGATCTGGGCGGGCGCGAGGTGCAGGAGGTGGGCGAGGAATGGCTGCGGTAAAAGCCCGTGAAGAAAGGGAAGGCCCAGATGTGGCCCTCCCCTCTTTTTTTACAGCTTCTGCACCAGAATCGGCGTGGTGGTCGGCTGCTCGCTGCCGCCGGGCGGCTCCACACTGACGGCCAAGGTTTGACCGGCCTGCGCGCCCTCCCATTCAATGCCCCGGCCGCTCAGCACCCCAACCGAGACCGGCGTCTGACCTTCAAGGCGCCACAGCTGATAGACCCGGCCTTCTGGCGGCGTCTCACTGAGGTGCAGGTAGGCGCGGCCATCCGGCAGACGGACCACTTGGCCCACCTGGGTGCCCTCTGACTGCAAGGTGGTGGTCAGAGCGCCCGGCGTGTGAGCAAAGCGGCTCAGCAGGTCGCCTGGAGCCGCTGGGCGGAGCAGCAAAAACCCTACGGCCGCCGCCGCCGCCAGAGCCAGCACCCCCAACGAAGCGGGTGACAACACACGGCCACTTGGGGTGGGCGCCGGAGCTGGTGGGGCGGGCGTCACCTCGGCGCGCAAGCGGCCCAGCAGACGATCCAGGGCGCCGGGAGGCAGCTCGGTTTGCGGGAGGGCGCTGGGCAGACCATGCAGAGCTTCTAGGTCCTCGCGGTAGGCCGCCAGCAGCGCAGGGTCAGCGTCCAGAGCGGCGCGCAGCTGCGCTTCTTCGTTCGGGCTCAGCAGGCCAAGCGCGAGGCTTACCAGTTCTTCTCGGTTGACAGTCACTTGGATTCACCTACTTTGCTGAAGGGAACGGGAGGTCGGGGGCGCAGAAGCGCAATTGAATACACCGCGTCTATATGCTGGACGCTGGGCGGGGGACAGCCGTTCACAGCCGCTGTGGTTTAGCCAAGTGCTCGCGCATCCGGTCAAGGGCGGCACGCAGGCGAGATTTTACTGTACCAACCGGCAATCCGGTCAGGATAGCCAGTTCACTGTGGGTATAGCCCCGGTAGTACGCCAGTTCGACCAGTTCGCGGTGATGTGGCTCCAGGCCCTGAACCACCTGCTCTGCCAGGATGCGGTCCGTGGGATCGGCGCTAGCGGTCGGGGCGTCCCAGTCTTCTATCTCTAGCGGGGTTTCGGGGCGGTCCCGCAACTCCTGCAAAAAGCGGTGGTGGGCAATGCTGACCAGCCAAGTCTTAGCACTGGCCCGGCGGGCATCAAACCGCCCTGCATGCCGCCAGGCATTCATAAAAGCATCTTGCACGCAACTCTCGACATCCTCGGTCTGGTGAAGCATGCGCCGGCCCAGTGCGTACAGCAGCCGGGCGTAGCGGCGATGCAACTCGGCCAATGCCTCTTCTTGCCCAGTGGACATGGCGTGCAGCAAAGCCTCATCGGGCAGGTCGGGGGGAAAGGGCGTCATGAGAACTCACTCAGGCTAACAGGCCGGACAGAGGCCCGTATACGGCTGTAGGACGCCAATGCCTTAGCGAAGCCTCATGCAAATGCAAAAAGCGGTTAGGAATGATTAAACAGAGCGCTCGTCGGCAGCAGCCACTGACGACGCGGCCAGGGCAGTCGCCGCCACAGGTGCAGGAGCGGCAGGCGCAGCGACTGGTGCCGCTGTGAAGTTCAGGTCATCTTTGAGGCCCTGGGTGCTGCGGCGAAATTCGCGCAGACCATGGCCCAGGCTTTTGCCCAGTTCGGGCAGTTTGCGCGGTCCAAAGACCACCAGGGCGACCAGCAAAATCACAATCAGTTCAGCGGGGCCAATATTCGGCATGGGTTCTCCAGATGGAAAGAGGCGGTGAAAAAGTATAATTTCAACTACGAAGACGGCAGTCTTGCTAGTCAAACAAAGTCTTAAAACTCGATCAAGTATTTAATGCTTTCCAGTCTATCCTCCAAAATAAGCGCCTCTCTGACGTTTTGTGTCGTCTTTCAGATATCAATTTCATTAGGCGGCGCCCTCATAGAACGGCATGGATCTACTTGATGTAAAACTCAATCTGCCGAAACTTATACCTTCGGTCGAACAGCTATATACAAAACTCCTGAGATTGGATGGGCTTTGAGAGATCGTAAAGAAATCATGAAATCCGCCTCAGAAAATATGCCCACGAAGGAAATGACCAGGGCCCTGTAGACGGGTCAGAAAGAGGCATTAGACTATTTGCCGTGATTGGTCTTGCCGCTCCACTTCAGTTCACAGCAGGACCGGGGCGGCTGGACGTTATTTTGGCAACGCTGAGTGGATCAAGCCGCTCACAGGTGGCCGGCTGGATTGCTGGCGGCTTTGTTCAGGTTGAAGGCCAGGTGGCGACACGGTCCAGCCTGAAGCTGCGCGGTGGAGAAGTTTTACATGTGCAGATCCCACCTGTACCCGACGCCACTGTGGCGCCAGAACAGGTTCCACTCGACGTCTTGTTTGAGGATGATCACCTCATTGCGGTCAATAAGCCGCCTGGTATGGTGACGCACCCGGCACCTGGCCTCAATACCGGAACCCTGGTGAATGCCCTTCTGGGGCGTATGAAATTGCCAGAGCAGATTGGTTTTGACGGCCCAGATGGCTACCGGCCCGGCATCGTTCACCGACTGGACCGGGATACCAGCGGCGTGATCGTGGTGGCTAAGACAGTAGGGGCTCATGCACGCCTCGCCAATGCCTTCAAAGCGCGTGAAACGGTGAAGGTCTATCTGGCCATCGCTGCAGGCAGTTGGCGAGCAGATCAGCCTGTGACGATCGACGCCCCGATTGGCCGCCACCCGGTCCAGCGTCAGCGCATGACAGTAGGTGGTGCTCAGCCACGTGAGGCGCAAACACTCTTCACGCCACTGGCCACGATTTCAACTGGATATGGGCGCACGGTGACCCTGGTGCGCGCGCAACCACGCACCGGACGTACCCACCAGATTCGCGTCCATCTGGCGCACCTGGGCAGCCCTCTGCTGGGCGATCCGGTGTACGGACGCAGCAGCACCCTTATAGCCCGTCACGCTTTGCATGCTCAGTACTTGACCCTGTCTCATCCTCTAACCGGTCATCCTCTGCTCCTCAATGCACCTGCCCCAGAAGATCTGCTGAACGCCTGGCTCTCCCTTGGAGGTCATTGGCCTGCACAGGCGGAGACACCTCCACCGTCCTGATCCATTTTTCAGCTGCAACCTAGTCACAAATCTATGATTTCGCCGCGTTGTGTTTAGAAATCGAAAGACAAAAGCTCTATTTTAGATAAATTGGCGACAGCTGAAAAAATAATAAGGCGACAGACGAGCTTAGCCGACACGCAAGGTCGCACTAGGTTGCCCAACAGAGCCGACAGTATCTCGCTCGAAAGTCTCAGTCACGCTGCTCTTGCCGCCGATCTTGAACGTACGGCACAAGCAAATAATTAAGATATTCTTCATTTACTCCATATAATTGACTGTCTGGTTTGGTTCGGCACTACATCTTGTCCGCCGAGCAGACGGGCTTTGAGGACGTATCTTCATTCCTTATTCATGAAAGATAGACTATGTGGTCCAACTGGGCTGAGTCAGCATATAAATCCAATGAAGGCAAACGAGAGCGTAGTGCAGCGTCTCCTTTAGAGCGATCCAGCTGCAGGCTCACGATTGACCCTCTTGCCCAGCACCCAGTCTATGGCCACATCTCCGGAGGTTCCCACCATGAGTAGCGACAACAGCACCACCCCAGGACAGAGCACCCGCCGCAAGTTTCTTGGTGCAGCAGGATTGATGGGTGCCGGCGCCGTGTTGAGCGGTTGCACCAATGTCATGGCCAACACCCCCACCAAGCCCAATCTGGATGCCAGCATCTTCAACTTCGCACTGAACCTGGAATATCTCGAAGCGGCCTTCTACCTCGCGGCTGTGGGCCGTCTGGACGAACTTACCGCTGCTGGTGGCGACGCCAGTAAAGTGACGCTGCCCGCAGGCTTCACTGGACGCGGTGGCGTGGCGGTTCCTGGTCTGACCGGCGATATGCTGGCCATGGCACACGAGATTGCCGATGACGAGCTGGCACACGTGAAGGTTATTCGTGGGGTTTTGAAGGGCGGCGCAGTGTCGCAGCCCCAACTTGACCTCAGTGCTTCCTTCGTGGCAGCCGGTAAACTGGCATCGAACAACGCGATTACCAATTTCAACCCGTACGCCAATGAGCTGTTTTTCCTACACGGCGCCTTCATTTTCGAAGACGTAGGTGTCACGGCATACAAAGGCGCCGCGCGTCTGCTGGTGGACGACTCAGCCAACGGGAACCTAGAGAACGCGGCCGGCATTCTGGCTGTTGAGGCGTACCACTCTGGTTCCATCCGCACCCAGCTCTACAACCGCCGTACCCAACAGGCTGCTGCAAACCTGACGGTCGAACAGGTGGTGCAGGCCATCAGCAACCTGCGTGACTCCGTAGACGGCGCTGATGACCGTGATCAGGGCCTCACCGCCGGAAACGGCAACCCCAGCTTCATTCCTGCTCGCAGCGCCAACATCGTCCCCACAGACGCCAATGGCATCGCCTTTAGCCGTACGCCCCGTCAGGTTGCCAACATCGTGCTGCTCGACACCACTGGCAAGGCAGCCACCGGCGGCTTCTTCCCCAACGGCCTCAGCGGCGACTTCAGCACCATCCTCGCCCTGTAAACACAGCTTTAGTTTAAAGGCGCCCCAGGATTCAACTCTTGGGGCGTTATTCGTTTTAGGAGTTCTTGAGATCAGATGGCTCGAATGCTCCCTACCAAGAGCTCTTGCAACATGAGACAGGCCGCTTATTTTAGTAATGGAGAAGGGCTTATAACTTTAGGTATTTTCTTCGATTTAAAATCCACAATATTCAGAGAATAGGCAAAAATCTTCCATAGCCAATCACCTACTGGGTGCACGGTACTATTTGATATCTTTCAGAAGCCCTATAACTGGACCTTCTACCGCATTCATCGGGTAGACCTGGAGCAGCTCATCTTCCTTGACCGCTCCGGTAACTCCTTCTCTACCCTGCTGGGCTGATGCCGGTTACAGATCAGATTTCAGCACTGACCTTACCCACCCCTTGCACACAGCCCGCCTTTGGTGTATTCTTTTTCTTCGTGCGCCGAGGCGGGAGATACCCGCGCGGCTGGAGAGTGACCCCACTTTCAGAGACATGCGGGATGCCGGTTAAGGGCGTTTGCTGGTCACTGGGGACACACTTTCCCGAAAGGACCACAAATGAACTTTGATCAACTGATTGCGCCCGAACTCGCGGCGCGTCTCCATGAGCGCGGCATCACCGAAGCCAGCCCCATTCAGGAAGCCAGCCTTCCCCACACCCTGGAAGGCCGCGACCTGATTGGCCGCGCCCGCACCGGCACCGGCAAGACCCTGGCGTTTGCCCTGCCCATCATCCAGAAGCTGGAGCCCAGCCGCGAGCGCGCCCGCCTGCCCCGCGCCATCGTGGTGGCCCCCACCCGCGAACTGGCCAAGCAGGTGGCCGACGAGTTTTCCAAGAGCGGCGTCGGCCTGACCACCGTCACCGTGTACGGCGGCGCCAGCTACGGCCCTCAGGAAAACGCCCTGCGCCGTGGCGTGGACGTTGTGGTCGGCACCCCGGGCCGCCTGATTGATCACCTGGAGCGCGGCAACCTGGACCTGAGCGAGGTGCAGTTTGCGGTGCTGGACGAGGCCGACGAGATGCTGTCGGTGGGCTTTGCCGACGCCATCGAGACCATCCTGCAAAAGACCCCTGAAGCCCGTCAGACGCTGCTGTTCAGTGCCACGCTGAACGGTGACATCAACCGCCTGTCCCGCAAATACCTGAATGACCCCCTGGTCGTGGACATGGTGGGCGAAGGCAAGAGCCAGGCCGCGCAGACGGTTGAGCACCTGAAGGTCAAGGTGGGCCGCAGCCGCACCCGCGTGCTGGCCGACCTGCTGACCGTGTACAACCCCGAAAAGGCCATCGTGTTTACCCGCACCAAGCGAGAGGCCGATGAACTGGCCAACGAGCTGATTCACCGCGGCATCGAGAGCGAGGCGCTGCACGGCGACCTGGCCCAGAGCCAGCGCGAGCGTGCCCTGGGGGCCTTCCGCAGCGGGCGCGTGGGCGTGCTGGTGGCTACCGACGTGGCAGCGCGCGGCCTGGACATCCCTGAAGTGGACCTGGTGGTGCAATACCACCTGCCCCAGGACCCCGAGAGCTACGTTCACCGCTCGGGGCGCACGGGCCGCGCCGGGCGCACCGGCACCGCCATCATCATGCATGGTGACCGCGAGAACCGCGAGGTGGCGGGCCTGGAACGCATCACGGGCGTGCGCTTTATCGAGCGGCCCCTGCCCACCCCCAAGGAAGTGGCGGCTGCCAGCGCCCGTTCCAGCGCCGATATGGTGCGCAAGGTGGACGCCAGCGCCGCCGCCGGTTTCCAGGCCGAGGCCGAGCGTCTGTTCAGCGAACTGGGCCTGGAAGCCCTGACCCGCGCACTGGCCAAAATCAGCGGTGTGACTGAGCCCGTCAAGGCTGCCAGCCTGCTGAGCGGTGAAGAGGGCCTGACCACCATCCTGCTGAACGCCGAGCGCATGAGCGTGGCGCGCGCTGTAGCTATGCTCGCCCGCACCGCTGACGTGGATACCCGCCGCCTGGGCAAGGTGCGCCAGTGGCGTGGCGGCGCCGTGGCCGACGTGCCCAGCGAGTACGTGGAAAAACTCCTCTCGGCCAGCCCACTGGACGGCGAAGTGACCGTGGAAATCGCCCAGGAACTGCCCGAGCTGTTTGAGCAGCCTACCCGTGAGCGCCGCGACGGCGGCTACAGCGGTGGCCGTGGCTACCGCGACGAAGGTGGCTACGGCAACCGTGGCGGCTCTCAGGGCGGTGGCCGTGGGGGCTACGGCAACCGCAGTGGCGGTGGCTACCAGGGCGGTGGCCGTGGTGGTCAGGGCCAGAGTCAGGGTGGCCAGGGCCGCTGGAGCCGTGACCGTGATGACCGGGGCAGCCGACCCCGCGAAGACTTCGCTGACCGCGAGTTCGTGCCCTCTGGCCGCTAAGAACTGAACAAGCACCCCCTCCACAACTCGGAGGGGGCTTTTTTTATGGTTCGCGTCCGGTGGTCAGCCACTGCGCTTCATGGTCACCGGCTCCGGCCGGACCGTGCGCCCTGGCCCAGGCTGCGGCGGCCTGGGCGTCGTAAGCCACGCGGCGAAACTCAGGCATCCATCCACCGGCCCGGCGAGTCAGCAGCACCCAGCGGGCCAGTGGCAGCCCATCTTTCTGGCGCGAGACGGGACCGGCATTAACCACCGTGACCCCGTCGACCACCGTCAGCATTTCGCGGTGGGTGTGGCCCACAATGCACAGGCGTCCGCGTGCCTCGTAGGTGAATCCGGCCAGCCGCTCCCGCACTTCGGCGAAGTGAGCTGGGCGGGTGTGGGCGCCGTCCTCCGTCAGCATCAGGGCTTTCCAGGGACTGCGGGGACTGCCGTGGGCCAGCCGGACCTCGCCGTTCGCCACGTCCAGAAAGATGGGCAAGGCGGCCAGGGTCTCTCCTAACTCAGCAGGCAACTGTGGGCAGAGCCAGGCACGGGTCTCGTCCTTTCCGGCTCTCATTCCAGCCACGCGCTCATCGGTGTTACCGCGTACGCTGGGCGGGGCGTGCTCCTGTTGCAGAGCCCAGGCGCGGGCTGGGTCGGAAAACCCCCACACGGTATCGCCCAGGTTATAGGTGGCGTCCGGCGCCTCGGCGTGAATGTCGGCCAGCACCGCCTCCAGGGCAAAGGCGTTGCCGTGTACGTCGCTCAGAACAGCCAGTCGCACCGTCAGGCGCCTTTGGCCGGGCGGCGAATGGCCGCGAACAGCAGCGAGAGCAGCGCCAGGGTCACCACATAGGAAATTAGGGCGGCGGCCAGATCGAAATTGGGCTTCAGGGCGTCGCTAGAGAGCTTGTAAATGGCAAACGGCACTGCCCAGCCCAGGGCGAACAGGCCGGCGCGGTGCAAGAAATTGCGTGTGGTCGCCGCCTGCGGAAAGTAGTACATGGGCAGCAGCATGGCGGGCAGCAGCAGCAACTGGGCCAGATAGAACCAGACGGGAATGTTGGGCAGCCCGTGGTCCAGCGCCACGAAGACGATATTCAGCAGGCCAATCAAGGCGCCTGCGATGAGGGCCGTTCGGAGGAGCAGAGGGTTCACCCCGCTATGCTGCCACGCCGAAGGAAAAAAGACCGTTGTCCACCCTCAAGTGGCTTAGTCTGGTCGCGGGGAGAGTGCGGCCAGGCGAGCAGGCACCCGGTCCAGCAACAGGGCCACCAGCTCTGAAGCCATGAACTCGTAATCATCGGGAATCCCCATCATCACGATGCGGTCATCGGGCAGCGCGCCCCGGAACTGCCCGCGCACAACATCCCGGTGGCGTTTCTGCATGCACACAGCGGCGTCGGCCCATTCCAACACATCACGAGTCAGCGGCGTCAGCGCGTCCCGGTTGGTTCCGGCCGACGCCACTTCCCAGCCCGCTGTGTCACGAAATAGGACCTCAGCGGTGAGGCTTCTCAGCTTGTTCTGGGTGCAGATAAACACCACGCGCAGAGGCCGCGTCACAGAGCAACATCCACGAAATGCTCGACTGTCGGGAAGGGATCGTAGAAATGGTGCAGGAGTGTCCGCCACCGCTGATAGTCAGGACTGCCCCGAAAGCCAACCGTATGGGCCTCTAAGCTCTCCCACCACACCAGCAAGACGTAATGGTGGTCTGCCTCCAGGCACCGCTGTAAGGTGTGCCGAAGGTAGCCCGGCATAGACGAGATGATCGTCTGCGCCTCGGCAAACGCCGCTTCAAATTCGGTGGTGAGGCCTGGCCTAATATCCAGCAGAGCCACCTCCAGCACGGGTCCGCGACCAGGGACAGCGTCGTCCATTACGGCGTAGTCTGCGTAATCGTGCGGGCCTTGCCCATGCCAGCCACGACCTGATTGATGACGCGCAGCCAGGCCCGGGCGCTGGCCTCCACCACGTCGGTCGCCACGCCGGTGCCGTGCAAGCTGGTCTCGCCGTAGCGGGCGCCAATACTGACCTCGCCCAGCGCGTCGCCGCCGCCCGTGACCGCCTGAATGCGGTAACTCTCCAGTTCAGGTGTAATCCGGGTGATTTTGTTGATGGCCTGAAACGCGGCTTCAACGGGGCCGTCGCCATGTGCGGTGGCGTCCACGGGGCCGTCGGGCGTGTGCAGACGCACAAAGGCCACTGGAGTCATGTTCATGCCGCTGGTGATCTGAAAGCCTTCCAGGGTAAAGGTCTGCGGAATATCGCTGCGGGCTTCTACCAGCGCGCGCAGGTCGTCAGAGTAGATCTGGCCCTTGCGGTCGGCCAGGTCCTTGAACCGGCCGAACAGATGCTGCACCTTGTCGTCGGGCAGGTCGGCGTAGCCCAGGTCAGTCAGCGCCTTGCGAAACGCAGCGCGGCCCGAGTGCTTGCCCATCACCAGCACGGCGGCTTCGCGGCCCACCAGTTCGGCGTTCATGATTTCGTAGGTCTCGCGCGCCTTCAGGACGCCGTCCTGGTGAATGCCCGATTCGTGGGCGAACGCATTGTCCCCCACCACCGCCTTGTTGGGCTGCACCGGCATCCCGCTCAGGCGGCTGACCAGGCGGGAAGCCCGGTACAGTTCGCGGGTGCGGATAGTCGTTTCCAGGCCGTAATGGTCGCGGCGGGTATGAAACGCCATCACGATCTCTTCCAGGCTAGCGTTTCCCGCGCGCTCACCAATGCCGTTCACGGTGCATTCGATCTGGCGGGCGCCGCCCTCCGCAGCGGCAATCGAGTTGGCCACCGCCATGCCCAGGTCGTCGTGACAGTGGGACGACAGAATGACGTGTTCTGGAAGAGCATCGCGCACTGCACGGAACAGCGCCCTGATTTCTTCAGGGGTCGTATACCCCACTGTGTCGGGGATATTGATGGTCGTGGCGCCGGCTTCCACCACCGCTTGGAAGATGCGGATCAGGAAGGGCAACTCGCTGCGGGTGGCGTCCTCGGCGCTAAATTCGACGTCATCCACAAAGGTGCGGGCGTACTGGACCGATTGAACTGCCCGCTCGACCACGGCGTCGGGGGCCAGATTCAGCTTCTTGGCCATATGAATAGGGCTGGTGGCGATAAAGGTATGGATGCGGGGCTTCTCGGCGGCCTCAACGCCTTTGGCGGCAGCTTCTATGTCGGCGCGGTTGGCGCGGGCCAGGCCTGTGATTACCGGGCCTCTGACCTCGCGGGCAATCCGCGAGACCCCTTCCAGGTCGCCGGGGCTGGCGATAGGAAACCCAGCCTCAATGATGTCCACGCCCATGCGGGCCAGCTGATGCGCAATCTCCAGCTTCTGGGAGTGGTTCAGGGCGACGCCGGGAGACTGCTCGCCGTCGCGTAGGGTGGTGTCGAAAATGCGGATGTGGCCGGACGGGGACTGGGTCATGGGGGAACTCCTGTGAGGGGAAGCAAGGAAAACCCCCGGAGGGGTGTCCTCCGGGGGCTGGGGTCGGCACGTCTTGCTGGCCGCTCACTCCACCGGAGGAACGCCAAGAAGAAGGCCGAATGTGAACATGGCCCCAGCGTAAGGGGCAGGCACCGAGGCCGGGGCAGGTTGTCTACATTTCGTAGTGGCAAAGGGGGAACGTCCCCAATGGACTCCGGTGCATGACGGTACGGCCAGGCAATATCCGCGCCTCCAGACTGCAGCCGTCTCTTCTCGCCCTGCTGAATTCAGTCGGCCTCTGGCTCAGAGGAGGCCCGCCCGCTGCATCTCTTCTTTCAGCGCCCGCAGCTTGGGATATTCCTGCACAAACAGCCGGGCAGCGGAGCAGGCTTCTTCCCGGCCGATCAGGGGCGCAGCAGCCTGAAGCGCCTCGGCCGCCGCCCGGTAATGTGGGCGGGCCCGCCCAGCGATATGGGCCGTCACTGCCTGAAGAATGAGAGGGGTGGCCTGCTCAGCACTCAGCTCTAGGGCCAGCCGAAGCGCCAGCTCAGGGCCTAAGACCTTCACCACGTCCTGTGTACGGCCCTGCACTTCTTTGAGCGCCCTTTCGGGCAAACGTTCATCCAGCAGGAAGACAACGAGGCGGCGCAGGGTGGCGGGGTGCTTTGCCCAGTGCGTGATCAGCGTCTCTCGGTCGGCCGGCCAGGCTGGGCTGACCGCCTTTAGGGTGGCCAGCCAGTCCAGGTCGTGCGGCAGCAACTGGGTAGTGAAGTGGGGATGGTGACCAGCACCGTGTAGGGCCCCATCAAGCGCCAGCGCGTGCGCTTCACTCAGGCGGCCAGTGCCGTGATAACGCCCGTACAGCCAGGCCCGCGCACCGTATACACGCAGATGCTGCTGGGCGTAGCGTTCCAGTTCGGGCAGGAGGTCGTGCGCGCTGAAGGCGGCCTCAACCTCCTGCGGCGCTGCAGGGCGGGGGCCCGCCGTCAGCGCCTCCACCGCTTCCTCACGGCGGCCGTGGCGCAGCAAGACCTCGGCGAGGCGGCCTGGATCACCTGCCGCACGGGCCAGGCTAATGTCTTCGTCGGGGCTGAGGCTGCCCGGGTCACTCAGGGCGGATAGAGCAGCGGCCAGGTCACGCTGCCGGTAGAGACTGGACGCTTCCATCAAGCCGTGCAGAAAGCCCGTGGTCAGAGCGCGGTCTTCGTCCGGCAGTGCTGCGAAGAGCTCCACCTGTTCCGGCGCCTCACTCCAACCAAATTCGGCCACCGAGTCCTGAAGGGCTTCCAGAGCAGCGGCGCGCAGAGACTCCTCCAGCGGGCGGGCCAGTAAGCGCAGCAGGGCGGCGCGGGCCGGCGCAGCCAGGTCACCCAGTTCCACACCGTACTCCTCGTCCTGTTTCTCGGCCGCGCCGTCTATGAGCGCGTTCGCCGCGTTCAGCAGCTCCTGAGCATCTGTACCGGAGGCTTGGCTTAAGGCAGTCAATTCGTCGGCCAGCGGCCAGAGGTCACTGGTGTCTGGCCCCTCGCCTTCCCAGTCCTGCTCTGGGTCGTACTCCAGCAGGGCGAAAGCGGCACGAAAACGCTCCGCCAGGCCTGACCCGCTCTGCCCGGTCGGCTGCGCCAGCAGCAGCCGCATGAGGTCTGGCTCGCGGCGCAGCATCTGACGGACCAGCTCCCTCAGCCCCTCAGCGGTCATGGCCCCGAGGGCCTCGTCAAGCGGGGGGAGCAGCAAAAAGCTATTCGGATCATCCACCGCCCGCGCCAGCAGCGCCGCCACATGCTTGCAGTGACCACTGGCCCCGACGTAACAGGTGCAGCGCGCCTCCTGCACCTGCTGGCCTGCCACAGTGACCCAGACCATATACCGCTCCTGACCCTGGGCGGCGGCGCGCAGCAGCGTCAGAGGGCCATCGGCCTGGGCGCTCAGGCCCGTGAGCCGCTCGACGTAAGCCTGGCCCTTGCGCCATTCCTGCGCGCCAACATGGTCCAGAGCCGCCTGCTTTGACAAGAAGACCGTCACGGCCCGCAGCATAAACAGAAAATGACCCCCGCCACGACCGGCAGGGGCCACCAGCAAAGAAGGGGTTAGACTTCCAGCGCCTTCTTGTTGATGAAGGGCATCTTCTCCCGCAGTTCCTTGCCCACGACTTCCAGCGTGTGGTCGCGCATCTTGCCGCGCTGCTCTTCCATGTAAGGAAAGCCGCTTTCGGCGTCGGCGATGAAGCGCTCGGCAAACTTACCCGCCTGAATGTCACCCAGCACCCGGCCCATCTCGGCCTTGGTCTCGGCGGTGATGATGCGCGGCCCGGTCACGTAATCGCCAAATTCGGCGGTGTTGGAGATGGAGTGGCGCATGCCTTCAAAGCCCTTCTCGTAAATGAGGTCCACGATCAGCTTGACCTCGTGCAGGGTCTCGAAGTAAGCAATTTCGGGCTGGTAACCCGCTTCCACCAGCGTTTCAAAGCCCGCCTGAATCAGGTGGGTCACGCCGCCGCACAGCACGCTCTGCTCGCCGAACAGGTCGGTTTCGGTTTCTTCCTTAAAAGTGGTTTCCAGTACGCCCGCACGGGTACAGCCGATGCCGCGCGCGTAGGCCAGGGCGATCTCGCGCGCCTGCCCTGTGGCGTCCTGGGCCACGGCGAAAATGCCGGGCATCCCAGCGCCGTCAGCGTAGACCCGGCGCAGCATATGGCCAGGCCCCTTGGGCGCCACCAGAAACACGTCCACCCCAGCAGGCGGCGTGATGCGCCCAAAGTGAACGTTAAAGCCGTGGCCAAAGGCCAGCGCCTTGCCGTCAGTCAGGTGAGGGGCGATGCTCTGGTCGTAGACGCCCGGCTGCTGCTCGTCAGGAATCAGCAGCATGACCACATCGGCTTCTGCTGTGGCGTCTTCAATACTGGCCACGCGCAGGCCTGCCTGCTCGGCCTTGGCCCGGCTGGCCGAGCCTTCCCGCAGGCCCACCACTACGTTAAAGCCGCTGTCGCGCAGGTTCTGGGCGTGGGCGTGCGCCTGGGACCCGTAGCCGATGATGGCAATCAGCTTGTCTTCGATAGGGGCGGTGGACACGTCGCGGTCGTAGTACATCGTTGCAGCCATTGGGGGATTCTCCTACAAAACGTGAATTGGGTGGGATTGTGGACTAGGCGAAAGGTCAGACTGACGGTGTGAGCATGGACAGGAGCGGCGCCCTCCCCGTTCGGGTGGAGATCATTCTGGACACCAACCAGCCCGAGCAGAGTCACGCATTCAAAGCGTGGGCAGAGGCGGCGGGGCTGGACCTGGAGGCCCTCAACAACGAGGGCTGCGGGTGCTGCGTGGATATCTACACCTTTGAGACCACCCCGGAATTGGCATTGGCGCTGGACACTGCGCTGAGAGCAGTGGGCACCGCCGCTGGGTTTTCCCCCGACCCAACCTGAGCGGGCCTTCCCTCAAAAGACATTCGGCACTTCGCGGGCCCGCTCTTCACGGGGCTCGACTTGCAGGGCCGGTTGCAGCGCCTGGGTTTCGCCAGCGTAAACGTGCGTGGGAATGTCGGCGTTGCTGCCGCGTGTCAGGGCGATGCGGCCAGTGCGCATGGTTTCCAGAATGCCAAAGGGCCGCATCTGCTCGATAAAGGCCGTGATTTTGCCTTCGTCCCCCGTCACTTCAAAGGTCAGGGCGTGGCGCCCCACATCCACAATGCGGCTACGGAAATCCTCGGCAATTTGACGCACCTCCACACGGCTCTCGGGCGTGATGGCCACCTTGACCAGCACCAGCTCACGGTCCACGTACTTTTCAAGGCCGTGATCAATAATCTTGACCACATCGTGTAGCTTCTCGAGCTGGCGCATGGCCTGTTCCACCACGCCCCGGTCGCCACTGACCACAATGGTCATGCGCGAGACGCCGGGATGCTCGGTGGCGCCCACCGACAGACTCTTGATGTTGTAGCCTCGGCGGCCAAACAGCGCCGTGATGCGGGTCAGCACGCGCGGTTCGTCGCGCACGAGTAGAGACAGCAGGTGGTCGGGGGTCATGCTTCGCTCGTCTCCTTGGCGTGTTCAGAGGCAGTCTGGAGTGCGGGCCGGGGCGGCTCGGTCTCGATCATCTCGAACAGGGCGGCGCCGGTCGGCACCATCGGGAAGACGCCGTGTTCGTGCGGCACCACGATTTCCAACAGGGCGCTTTTCGGGTCATTCAGCCAGGCGTCAATGGCGCCAGGCAGCTCCTCGGTATTGCGGGCACGGTAGCCGGGTACATCGTAAGCGTCGGCCAGCTTGACAAAATCGGGGTTGCTGTCGCCCAGCCAGACCTCGGAATACCGTTTCTCGTGAAACAGCTCCTGCCACTGGCGAACCATGCCCAGATACGAGTTGTTGATAATGCAGATTTTGACGTTGCGGATGTCGTACATCTTCAGCGTGGCGAGTTCCTGGGCCGTCATCTGAAAGCCGCCGTCGCCCGCAATGACCACCGAGCGCACGCCAGGCTCGGCCATCCCGGCCCCAATCGCGGCGGGCAGGCCAAAGCCCATCGTCCCCAGGCCCCCCGAGTTGATCCAGCGCCGGGGCCGCTCGAAGCGGGCCAGCTGCGCGGCCAGCATCTGGTGCTGCCCCACATCGCTGCTCAGGATGTCGTCGGGCCGCAGGCGGTCCACCACGGCCTTGACGGCTGCGCCGGCGCCCCAGTGCGTTGGGGTCTCGGTGCGGGCTTTCCACTCCGCGACCTGCGCGTGCCAGTCGGGATGGCCCTGCGGGTCGGCTGCCTCGGCCAGGTGCCGGGCCACCACCCGCGCGTCCCCGCGCACCGGAATGTGGGTGCGGATGATCTTCCCGATTTCGGCGGCGTCCAGTTCCACATGAATAATCGCGGCGTTGGGCGCAAACCCGTTGACACGCCCGGTCACGCGGTCATCAAAGCGCAGACCGATGCCCAGCAGCACATCGGCCTCGCTGATGGCGCGGTTGGCGGCGACACTGCCGTGCATGCCCGGCATGCCCAGCCACAGCGGATCGCTGGACGGAAACACGCCCAGGCCCATCAGGGTGGTGATGACTGGGATGTCCCAGGCGCGGGCCAGTGCCGTCACTTCGGCCGCCGCGTCCAGACTGCCGCCGCCGGCCATGATGACGGGCTTTTTCGCTGTCTTGAGCAGGTCCAGGGCCCGCTCTAGGGATTCTGAACTGGGGGCCGGGTGCTCCGGGCGGGCATGAGGCGACGGGATCTCTCCGTCGAACGCCGCCAGCTGAATGTCCTTGGGAATGTCCACCAGCACGGGTCCGGGCCGGCCGCTGCGCGCAATGCGGATGGCCTCGGCCACAATGCGCGGCAGCTCGGCCACATCGCGCACCACGTAGTTGTGCTTGGTGATGGGCAGCGTGATGCCGGTGATATCCGCCTCCTGAAAAGCGTCGGTGCCCATTAGGTGTGAAGCCACGTTGCCGGTAATCGCCAGCAGCGGCACGCTGTCCAGCATGGCGTCGGCCAGCCCAGTCACCAGGTTGGTGGCGCCGGGCCCGCTGGTGGCCATGCACACGCCAAGTTCGCCGGTGGCCTTGGCCCAGCCCTCGGCGGCGTGGGCCGCGCCCTGCTCATGGCGGGTCAGGACGTGCCGGACCTCCGGGTAAAAGGTCAGCGCGTCGTACACCGGCATAATCGCGCCGCCAGGGTAGCCAAAAACAGTCGAGATGCCGTGGTTGGCCAGGGTGGCCCAGAGGGCCTTGGCGCCGTTCATGTGGCCCCGGTCGGGTGTGGGTGAGGTGCTGTGCGCTGTGCCCATAGTGATCTCCTCTGCTGCCGCAAACCTGAACCTGAAAACCCCCCGCCTGGTGGGGCGGGGGGTGCGAAGGGGCGGTGACGCCTAGCCTCGGATGCCCCCGATGCTAAGAATTACCACCACGATCTTCG
Source organism: Deinococcus betulae (assembly GCF_020166395.1). Classification (NCBI taxonomy): domain Bacteria; kingdom Thermotogati; phylum Deinococcota; class Deinococci; order Deinococcales; family Deinococcaceae; genus Deinococcus; species Deinococcus betulae. The sequence goes on from NZ_JAIQXU010000001.1 coordinate 320,479, forward strand.
CGCTCATGGCTTCCACCATAGGGGGCGCTGGGCGGGGGTCAAGCGGGCGCGTCTAGACCGCCTGGCGTTCCGGCGTGAGGAACAAACGGGCGTTCGTGAGGCAGACGGGCATCAACAAAGAGCGGCGAGGTCTCCCCCGCCGCTCTCTCCTTTGTCCGCGCTTAGCTTCTGGGCCCCGTCTCGTACACCGCCTGCCAGGGCTTGTAGACCGTCTTGACCTGATCGGTGCGAATGGCGCCGCCCTGCTTGATGGTGCGGGTGATATAGAGGCTGTAGCCGTCGGCCGCCCAGTCGACCTGCCGCACCGTTCCAGGCCGCAGATTGGCATTCACGACGTAGCGCGGCGCCGGGTGCCCGATGCGCGAGGTGATGGTCGCCGCGCTGACATTCACGGTGCGGGCCGGCTTGACGCCCCACACCTGCACTTCCAGGGTGCTGGTGGCGTTGTTGTTGATCGTCTTGACCAGAATGGGCGCCGCCGTGTCATTTTTCAGTTTCAGGTCCAGGCCAGGGTCGTAGACAGCGGCCTCAAACCCCACCTGCGGCTCGTAGTAGCCCACGCGGTAGGAATGCTGGTTGCGTTCAATGACCGGCAGGCCTGCCTGGTACAGGGCGCGGAAAACGGTGGTGCTGACCTGACACACGCCCCCACCCAGCCCGTCCACCGTACGCCCACCGCTAATAATCAGGCCGCCCACAAAGCCGTTTTGCGGGGTAATGCCGCCCAGCGCGTTCAGGAAGCTGAAAACCTCGCCGGCTGGAACCACGGCGCCGTTGATCTTGGCGGCGGCGTTGGCGACGTTCGTGCGCCGGGCGACACTGCTGCCATAGTAGGTGCTTTTGCCCACGGCAATCAGTTCCAGCTGATCGGCGGCCGGCAGGTCGGCCAGGGTCAGGGTCGGCTGCTCGACCTTACTGGGAAAGACTGCTGTTTTGACCGCTGGGTCCAGCACCTGCTTGCGGAACAGCGCGTAAGCAGCGGCGCGGTTGGTCACCCGGCCCGCCTTTTCCTTGGCTTTGACCAGTTTGCCGCCCTGCAGCACGTAGCGGGCATTCTGGGCCGGGCGGTCAATGGCGGCCGTCAGCGTGCCAAAAGCGCGCTTGAGGGTCTCTTCGTCGGGAACGATGCCACTTTCACGCACCCAGTACAGGTTGGCAACCTGCAGGGCGGTTAGGGCGGCAGCGCGGTCGGTGCCGTCCAGCGTGACGGTAAAGGGGCGGTTCAGGGCGTTGCCCCGCTCGATATGGGCCTGTAGGGCAGCGGCGGTATAGGTGGCCTCCCACTCCTTGACCGGCACCGCCAGAGCGGTGAGGGCCGGATTGGCGGCGTAGGTGGCCGCCGCCGCCTTGACGTCGGCCTGTCGGCCGGGGGTATCGGGCCTGACCGCATATTTCTTGGTGGCCTTGTCGAAAAACACGGCGGCGTTTTTCGGCTGCGTGTTGAGGCCAGCAGTCAGGGTGCCCAGGGTCCGGGCGGCCTGAGCCGCGTCCACCTTCACGGCCAGGGGAATATTCTGCTTGGGGGCCTGCCCCACCAGCGCCTGCACCTTTTGCAGCAGGCTGCGCGCCGCCGTGGCCTCCTGCGCCTGCCGGAGGCTGCCCTCCAGGTCGGCGCGCCAGCCCAGCCGATCGGCGCCGACAGTCCAAACGTTCGTGCCAGCCCGCACCTGCACCTGTGGCGCGGCCGCCTGCGTTGCCAGCGCCGTGCGCGCCGCTTCAGTCGTGAGCCCGCCCACCTCAAGCCCTGCAATGCTCAGGCCAGGGGCCAGCGTGACCCCCGGCTGCGCCGCCACACCCACCGCGAGCGCTCCTCCCAGGAGCGTCGCTGCCGTCAGTCCTGCCACCCAGCGCTTCATCGCTTCCCAGTGTAAGGAAGTTCACGAGTGCGCGATTGCAGAAACCGCACGTTCGGCCGAACTGTCCAGCTTCATGAAGGCGTGCATCAGGTTGGGTCCTGTACCGCAAGACACAAGCGAGCCAAATTCGGAACATGGTTTGGAGTTGAACTGACTGGAAAGACGTGTAAAGCCGCCGCGCAGATTGGAAAAGCGCTGCAGCCGAGAAGGCAAAGAAATGGATTTTCAAGAATTGGCTTTATGCCGGGAGAACATCCGGTGTCTTCCCAGATGTTCTGGAAATGGACGGCAGCCGCATGGGACAGGTGCAGTAGCACAGCAGAAGAGGGCAGCCGCCTGACCGCCCCCTTCCCGACACGCCTGCTTACTCGGTCTGCTTGTCTTCAGCGCCCTGAGCCAGTTCAGCTCGGCGCTCGGCGCGGGGGTCCACAGTCGCCAGCACGCGCTCGAAAGCGGCGACCACCGTGTCAATCTGCTCCTTGCTGATGGTCACGGGCGGCAAGAAGCGCACGACCAATGGCGTCGCCTGCAGGGTCAGCACCCCTTCCTCGTGTTCCAGGGCGTGGATGTACGGCGCACTCTTTTCTTTCAGCTCCACGCCGATCATCAGGCCCAGGCCGCGCACCTCGCGGATTTTGGAAGACGGGATGGCGCGCAGCTTCTCCATGAAGTAGGCGCCCTTTTCACGGGCCTGCTCGGCCATGCCTTCGCGCTTCATGGCGCGGATGGCGGCCACGCCAGCGGCCATGCTCAGGGGATTGCCCCCAAAGGTGGTGCCGTGCCCGCCAGCAGGCATGCGGTCAGCGACCTCGGCGGTCATGGCAAAAGCGCCAATTGGCAGGCCGCCTGCCATGGCCTTGGCCAGCGTCATGGCGTCGGGGGTCACGCCGTAATGCTCGGTGGCAAACATCTTGCCGGTGCGGCAAAAGCCGGTCTGAATCTCGTCGAGAATCAGCAGGGCGCCCTTTTCCCTGGTCAGGCGGCGGGCCTCCTGCATAAATTCGGCGCTGGCCGGGCGCACGCCGCCCTCGCCCTGCACAGGTTCCATGATGACGGCGGCCGTCTGGTTGGTGATCGCCGCGCGCAGTTCCTCCACGTTGCCGTAGGTCACGAAATCCACGTTCTTGTTGTCCACGGCGTCGCCAAACGGCTCGCGGTATTTGGGCTCCCAGGTGAAGGCCAGGGCGCCCAGGCTGCGGCCAGAAAAGCCGCGCTTCATGCTGACAAAGCGCTGGCGGCCGGTGGCGGTAATGGCGAACTTCTTGGCCGCCTCCATCGCCTCAGTGCCGGAGTTACACAGAAAGACGCGCTCCAGGCCCTGCGGCAGCACGCCCACGAGTTCCTGAAGAAATTCGGCGCGCTTGTCGTTGGGCAGGGTCTGGGGCATGACGACCAGGCGGTCCACCTGCTCCTTGACTGCCCGCACCACATCTGGGTGGCTGTGGCCGATGTTCGCCACGCCGTAGCCGGCCACGCAGTCGATATATGAGCGGCCCGACTCGTCCCAGACGGTGGCGCCCAGGCCCTTGGTCATCACGACGTGGTGCTTGTTGTACACGCCGCTGTCGTACTTCAGTTCGGCGTCCAGCCATTTGCTCTGCGTGGTGGTCATGTGTGGGTCTCCTGTGTAGGTGAATGGGGAGAGAAAGGCGGGGGCAGCCCCAACCGGGGCCAGCCAGCGCCTTCAGTGTAGAGGGAAGAACCGGGGCCAGGCGCCGCCGTGTCCAGCCGCCGCGCTACGCGGCAGCGGCCTTAGGCGTGCGCGCCGGGCGGTTAATCAGCAGCAGCCCGCCGAGCACCACCAACACCCCCAGCAGCGAGGTCAGGCCCACTGGCTCGCCCGCCAGCGCCCCCCAGAACAGACCCCAGACTGGCAGCAGGTAGGTCACGGCTGTCAGCTGCGTGGCCGAGAGCCGCGAGAGCAGGCCGTAATACAGCAAGTAGGCCAGGCCGCTGCCCACCACGCCCAGCACGAGCAGGGCGCCCAGCGCGGTCAGGGTGATCGTGCCGGGCTGCGGTCCACTCAGCGCCACTGGCGTCAGCATCAGCGCCGAGAGCCCCAGCTGGGACAGGGCCAGGCCCACCGGGTTCAGGCCCGACAGGGTGCGCTTGGCCACTGCCGTGGCGCAGGCGTAGCCCAGGCTGGCTGCCAGCAGCAGCGCCACCCCGAACAGGGTGGCGTGCCCGCCGCTGACGCCGCCGCCCACCGTCAGCGCCACCCCGCCGAGGCCCAGCAGCACGCCCGCCGCCACGCGCCCAGACAGCTGGGCGTCGCGCAGGCCCAGGCCAATCAGGAGGCTGAACAGCGGCGTGGTGGCGTTCAGGATGGCGGCGATGTTGGAACTGGTGGTCTGTTCGCCCCAGGCAAAGAACGACCAGGGAATGACGTTGTTCAGCAGCGCCACCAGAAGCAGCGGCTTCCAGAGGCGCAGCGGCGGCAGGACGTGACGCCCCATCAGCAGCGCCGCCAGCAGCACCAGCGCCCCGAACACCGAGCGCCCCAGCGCCACCCAGGCCGGTGGAAAGACCTCGACACTCAGGCGGATCAGCAGAAAGGAAATCCCCCAGAAGGCAGACAGGAGGCCCATTTGCAGGGCGTCGGCGCGGGTCATCGGGCGGCCTCTACGGGACGGGGCCGCGCCAGTTCGGGCGGCAGCGGGGGCCAGCCCTCTTCCTGAAGGGCCTGGTCAGCCCAGTTTTCCTTGCCACTCCAGCGCTCAATGCTCAGGGCGTACACCGCCGTGCGCGCCAGGTCGCTGTCCAGAATGGGCCGGGTGTGCTGCCCTATCCGCAGCCCCGGAAAGACCCGTTCGCTGAGGGTCGTCAGGGCGGCGCGGGCTTCTTCGGGGTCGGTCAGCACGCGCGCCTGGCCAAACACGATGACCGAGCGGTACTGAACGCTCAGTTCCAGCGGCGAGGTGCTGGGCAGCAGCGCTCCGATCTCCGAAACCTCAAAGGTGGCCGGGTGACCCTGCGCCGTGTTGGCCCGCAGCCGACCCACGACGTTGGTGTGGTACACGAGGTCAAGCGACTCTGGGCGGTAGGCGAAAGCCAGCGGCGTGACAAAGGGCCAGACCTGCCCGGTTTCGTCCTGGTACACCGTGGCCACCCGGCCCAGCGGGGCGCGCGTCAGCAGCGCCTCTATCCAGGCGTCATCCCGGCGGTTCTGCGGCCGGCGGCTGAGGCTGGGGTCGCGCTGGGCCGGGTCGTAGATGTTGACGCCGGACCGCTGGGCACCAGTCATCTCTGCTCTCCATGGCCGAGCCTCTTGCTGAAGTGGTGGGCGGTGATGTTCAGGCCCGCTTTCAGGTATTGCCGGTGGGCGGTGAAGCGGTCCTCGCCTACGCCAGAATCCAGATGCAGTGCGGCGCACTCCAGGCGCCCGGCTTCCTCTTCCAGCCAGGCCAGCAAGGCGGCGGCGTGGCCCTGCCCCCGCGCGGCGGGCCGGGTGCTCAGGTCGTCCACGTACAGCACCGTGCCGGCGTACAGCAGGTTCATCACCCGGTAGCCGGCCACGGCCACCGCCTCAGGCTGGCCCGGCGTGAAGGCGCCCACCAGCCGGTAGCCCTCAGCCTCGGTCTGCGCCAGAAAGGCGCGCAGGGCGTCCGGACTGGCCGTCTGCGGTGCGTGCGGGCGCAGGTCACGCAGGGCGGCCAGGGCCAGATCGGCCTGGGCGGGGGGAATGGCGCGCAGGGTTCGGGGGGTCACAGGGCTTCACCGCTCATGGGGGTACACTAACGGGCATGGTGGCCCCCCTGGCAGTTCCACTTTCTGCGGTTTCTGGGGAGCCACTGGCTCTGCGGGCCGATGAGTTGCCGTTTGCCGTGACGCTGGCGCGCGGCGGCGCCGAGGCCCTGCACGCCCAGCTGGCGCGGCAGGTGCGCGGAGCTGTACTGGCGGGCACGTTGCCGCCCGGCGCGGCGGTGCCCGGTACCCGCACGCTGGCCCGGAGCCTGGGGGTCACGCGCGGCGTCGTGGAGGCGGCCTACGCCGAACTGCTGGCCGACGGCACCCTGCAGGCCGAGGTGGGCCGGGGCACGCGGGTGCGCCTGGCCACACCAGCGCCGTCCACGCCGGCCCCCGTGGCGGCCTGGACCGGGCCTGCCTGGCTGCCCGCGCCCGGCGCCCTACCGGTGGACGGCCCGGCGCGCGGCGTGGGCACCGATTTCCGGCTGGGGGTCTCCGGCACGCACACGCTGGACATCCGGGCGTGGCGGCAGGCCTGGGCCGAAGCGGCCCGCGCCCCGGTGCCGGGCGACTACGGCGACCCCGCTGGTGAAGAGAGCCTGCGCGCCGCCCTGGCCGCGTTTATGGGGCGGCAGCGCGGGCTGGCTGCCCAGGAAGGCGACCTGCTGATTACGGCCGGCACCCTCCACGCCCTGAACCTGATTGTGCGCGCCCTGCTGCCCCCCGGCTCGGCAGTGCTGATGGAGAACCCCGGCTACCGCGCCGCGCGGCAGGTGCTGCTGGACGCTGGGCACATTCCGGTGCCGGTGCCCGTGGACGAGGACGGCCTGGTGGTGGGGCCGGACACGCCCCCAGCGCGGCTGGCGTACGTGACGCCCAGCCACCAGTTTCCGCTGGGCGGGCGCATGTGCCTGCCCCGGCGCCTGGCCCTGCTGGAGTGGGCCGAGCGCTGTGACGCCCTGATTGTGGAAGACGACTTTGACGGCGAGTTCCGCTACGACGCCCCGCCGCTGCCCACCCTGGCCAGCCTGGCTGCGCACACCGGCACGCCGGGACGCGTGCTGTATCTGAGCACCCTCAGCAAGGTGCTGACCCCGGCGGTGCGAACCGGCTTTCTGGTCGCGCCGCCCGCCCTGCGCCCGGCCCTGGTGCGCGCCCGCACCCTGCTGGACTTCGGCCATCCGCTGCCGGTTCAGGCGGCGCTGACCTGGCTGCTGTCGGGCGGGCATCTGGACCGCCACATTCGCCGCGCCCGGCGCTGGCACGCGCAGGTGCGCGCGGCACTGACTGGAGAACTGGCCGGCCTGGCCCCGTACGCCACCCTGGGCGGCATTCAGGCGGGGCTGCACCTGTGCCTGCACCTGGCCCCATCCATCTCGGCCCCCGAAGCGGCGCGGCAGCTGGCCCGGCAGCATATTCAGGTCACCACGCTGGACACCTACACCTTCGCCGGACCGCCGGCCAACGCCCTGCTGCTGGGCTACGGCGGCCTGACAGCCGCCCAGGCGGCCAGCGGGGGCCGCGCCGTTGCCGCCCAGATTCGCCAGATGGTGGCGAGTGCAACTTTTGACAGGGACACGGCGTAGTCAGGGACATGAGCAAGCGCTTTACCCTGCCCCTTCTGGCCGCGCTGCCGGCGGTGTTGGCCGCCTGCGGCGACGACCTGGACCTCGACCGCTACAGCCGCGTGCGCTACAACTCGTACGCCGAATGCCTGGCGGTGAACCGCGCCATGACCAGCCGGGGCCTGCCTAACCCATGCCAGAAGACCAGCGGCGGCATTTACGGGCCCTACGCGCGCATTGTGGGCGGCACCACCCGCTACATCGGCTATACCAGCAGCGGCGCGCTGTCGGGGTCCGGCCTGACCTACGACAGCAAGAAGGGCACCTACGGCAGCTTCAAGGCGCCGGTCAGTCGGGGCGGGTTCACCAGTTCCAGCCGCGCGGGCAGTTTGGGCAGCTAAAGCCGCTTTCTTCCCTCTGGCCAGCGGCCTGAACGCTGGCCCCTTCAACTCACGTTCCTTCATTCCATCCCGGAGACCCACCATGAACAAGCGTTTCTCCCTGACCCTGATGTCCACCGTGCTGCCTAGCCTGCTCGCCTCGTGTGTGGACGCCCCTGCACAGACGTACACCCAGCCTGCCCAGCAGGTCATCGTTCCCGAGGGCTGCGAACTGGAGCAGGACGGCGAAGTAGACTGCGACGGCGACAGTGTGAAGGTCAAGGGCCGCAAGGCCAGCAAGACGGCGGCGGCCGTGGCGGGCGCGGTGGCCGCCCGCGCGGCCAGCCGCTCTGGTCCGGTGAATACGGCGTCCAGCGTGTCGCGCGGCGGCCTGACGAGCAGCGCGCGCGCCAGCAGCAGCAGCGGTGGGTACGGCGGATGAGGCGCCTGACCCTCCCGCCCCGCCCCGACTGGGAAGCCCGGCTAAGAGAGGTCGGCTTTACCTGGTACGCCGCCACCCCCGAACATCCGGTGCCCTACTGGAGCGAGGACGGCTTCTATGTCTTCACGCCCCAGGACATCGAGCGGCTCAAAACTGCCACGCAGGACCTGACCGACCGGGTGCTGGAGGCCACCGGCCACGCCATTGAGGCGGGCCGCCTGACCGAACTGGGTATCCCCGCTTTTCTGCACAGCGCCGTGCGCGAGTCGTGGGAGCGCGACGACCCCACTGTCTACATGCGCCTGGACGTGGCCTACGACGGCCAGAGGGTGAAACTGCTGGAGGTCAACGCCCAGACCCCCACCAGCCTGCTGGAAGCGGCCGTCAGCCAGTGGCAGTGGCTGGAAGACCGCCAGCGCCGGGGCGAATTGCCTGCCCACGCGACCCAGTGGAACACCATCCACGAAGGGCTAGGCGAGCAGTGGGCGCACCTGAAAGCGGCGCGCGGCCTGAACGAAGTCACCTTCAGTTCGGCGCGGGTGGATGAGGACATCGCCACCGTGACCTACCTGCGCGAACTGGCCGAGGCGGCGGGCGTACGGGGCTCGTTCCTATTTGCCGACGAACTGGGCACCAGCCCCCAGGAGGGGTATCTGCTGGACACCTGGAGCCTCCCGATTCGGCAACTGATGTGGCTGTGGCCCTACGAATATGCCTGGGAATCGCGTGACGCGGCCTTTCTGGCCAGCACTGGCACCCGTTTTCTGGAACCGCTCTGGAAAACGGTGACCGGCAGCAAGGGTCTGCTGGCGCTGCTGCACGACCTGTTTCCCGGTCACCCCGGCCTGCTGCCCGCCACGCTGCGGCCAGGCGCCCTGGGCGAGAACGTGGTGAAAAAACCGCTGTTCTCGCGCGAGGGGCAAAATGTGCAGCTGCCCGGTCAGGCCAGCACGCCCGGCGCTTACGGCGACCTGGCGGTGGTCGAACAGGCCTACACCGAACTGCCCACCTTTGAAGCCCAGGGCACTCCCCGTTATCCGGTGCTGGGCGTCTGGGTGGCGGGCGCCGAGGTCTGCGGCCTGGGCATCCGCGAGGGCCGGGGCCGCGTGACCGACAACCGCGCTACCTTCGCCCCGCATGTGGTGCTGCCTGAACAGGACCGCCTGGCCTAAGAGTGATACGGATTCCGCTTCATTGCAGCACAGCCGGAAAGGCATCGTCTGCGCTTCCATATCGTGGAATCCACATCTGTTCTTGCTCGCGCTGCTACGTAGCTTTCCAAGTCCGCTCGGATTCCACCCGGCATTCTGCTCGATTCAATCGGAGTCCGTATGATAGTTCCTGCGGTTGAAGATAACTCGTAGGGAAGCGAATGACTGTCACAGACAGCGGCCTATGTGGAATTGAGGGGTGTGATTTGAGCTGCCCAATGCGGCGGCAGATCGCAGTGGGCGTGGAGCTCGGCTGCCTCGTCTTCACGCCCAGCGGCGCGCCTTATTACCATGGCGTATGAACCAGTCCGGCACCCCTGACCAGCGGGTCTATCCGCCCCTGATGTATCACCTCAGCGATTTTCTGGACCCCAATGATGGGGCGGGCATCGCCGAGCGGCTGTTCAATGGGCTCCTGGTGGTGCTGATTGTGTTGGTGGTGGCCATGACGATTGCGGGCACGGTCCCCAGCGTGCAGCGGGAGTACGGCGGGGCTATCCGGGCGTTTGACTACCTGTGCGCGGTTATTTTTGGCCTGGAGTACCTGGCGCGGCTGTATGTCACCCCCCTGCGCCCTGGCTACGGCTCGGCCCCCGCCGACTACTGGCGCTACGCCCGCTCGCCGCTGCCAGTGATTGACCTGCTGGTGCTGATGTCCTTGCTGGTACCGGGCAGCACGGCCCTGGCGAGTCTGCGCGGCCTGCGGCTCTTGAAACTTCTGTCCCTGCTCAAGCTGGGCCGCTATTCGGATTCTTTGCAGCTGATTGGGCGGGTGGTGGCCCAGCGGGCCGGCGAGCTGCTGACCACTGTGCTGATTGTGCTGGTGCTGGTGTTTATCGCTGCCAGCCTGCTGTATCAGGTGGAAGCCAATGTAGGCACCAAGGGCTTCGAGAGCATTCCGCAGGCGCTGTGGTGGGCGGTGGTGACCCTGACCACCACCGGCTACGGCGACGTGTACCCGGCCACCACACTGGGCAAGGCGGCCGCCGGCCTGATCATGCTGTTTGGGGTGGGCATGGTGGCGCTGCCGGCCGGCATGATCGCCAGCGGTTTTGCCGACGAGCTGAGCCGCCTGCGCCAGCAGGAGCAGTCACAAGCGCCGGCCGCGCCGCCCTACCGCTTCTGCCCTCATTGCGGGGAACAGCTGGAAGGACAGCCGGCGTCCCATTGATGGGGTGACCACGGACTCCAGCTATGGCGCCCGCCAGTCGGGAGAGCGCCGAAATGCCACCTTCCTCTCCTGCCGAGCGATCTGACAACGGCGCCCCTTCATGGAACGGGCCGCCATTGGTCCCTCAAAACTCCTTCTGCCACTGTCTCTTCAGGTACTCTCCCGCTCTGGAGCTCGCTGACTGCGGCGGCGCCACTGCGAAAGTCCGCTCGGCCTCAATCGTCGTTCTCAGCGATTGAGGCCGAGCGGCTGTAGAATAAAAGAAACTGGCCAGGGCGCGGTGAGCTATCCAGGCCCTCACCACGCCCCCCTTATGTCCCTTACCGGCGGCCCTTGACCAGCCAGGCGTGTTCCTCCAGGCCAGCGGCCTGATTGGCAGCGCGCGCCATCACAAACAGCAGGTCCGACAGGCGGTTCAGGTAAATCTGGACCTGCTCGTTGGCCTCTTCCTCGGCCAGCAGGCGAATGATCTCGCGCTCGGCGCGGCGGGCCACCGTTCGGGCCACATGCAGTGAGGCCGCAACGGGCGTGCCGCCCGGATGGATGAAGCCCGTGAAGGGCGGAGCCGCCTCCTGATAGCGGTCAATCATGGTCTCCAGAAAGGCCACGTCCTGCGCGTCCATGCGGGTCAGCCGGGCCTCATAGGAAGTGCCGGCGCGCGTGGCCAGATCAGCGCCCACATCGAACAGGGCGTTTTGCAGGTATTCCAGGTCGGCGTCCAGCGCGGCGTCGGGCTTGTGGCTACGGGTGTTGTGGGCGCGGGCCAGGCCAATCACGGCGTTCAGTTCGTCCACGGTGCCGTAGGCTTCCACGCGCGCGTGCGCCTTGCTGACCCGGTCGGCGCCGTAGAGCCCGGTGGTGCCACCGTCCCCTGTTTTGGTGTAGAGCTTCATAGCGGCAGGGTAATGCAGATGGAGCCTGAACAGAGAGCGGCCAGCTGCGGATCATCACACACCCCTCTGCCCTGGTCAGCCTGCTGGGGCCGCCGCGATCAGGCGATCGAGCCATTCCGCCAGCAGCTGACGCTCTGCACCAGACAGAGCTGTCTGCTGGTCTGTCAGTCCAGCGCGCAGGGCAATCGCATGTGCGGTCGTTCGATCCTGCGCAGTCAGGCGTGGTCTGGTCGCCGCCTGCTCTGGGGTCAGAACCGCTGCCAGGACCGCTTCGCGCATGCTGGAGGACAGCCGAGAATCCCGCCGCTCTGGCGCGCTCCTGATCAGGGTCAGCGTGACCCCTTCACCCGCCGCCGCAATCATCTGAACAGCGCGGGGAATGCCCACTTGCAACCGGCCCGCCTGGGCCACGCGCGTCACCAACTGCGTCAGCACCGCGTGGCCCGCTTCGGCAGCCGGGGACCGCGTCCCAACCGCCGGATTCTCGTAGATCAGGGCGTACACGGCGGGATGGGCCAGCCCAAAGGCGATGTGCGTGTCCCAGCCGCGCCGCAGCTCGGCGACGGGATCGTCGGTCTCAGGCTGGGTGCTTTTTGCATGGACGTACGCCGCAAAGGTGGTGCGCGCCACCTCATCCAAGAGGCCCTGAAGATCACCAAATTGACGGTACAGGGTTGGCGCCTGAATACCGGCGGCGGCGGCCACGGCGCGTGTCGAAGCGGCTTCCCGGCCACCCTGCGCCAGGAGCGTGGCGGTGGCGCTGATGATGCGCTCCCGCACCGCCGTCATCTTGGGCTCCATGTTAGCCACGGTAACACGGAATTGTCATCCACTTGACCAATCAGAGCAAACAGAATAGTGTTATCTCTGTTAACAGCTCAGGGCTCTCTGGTGATATCAGGAGCGAAAGTGCCGTTAAGGAGAGACTCCATGATTGTTGTGACAGGTGCCACCGGCCAGCTGGGCCGCCTTATCGTTGAGCAACTTCTCACCAGGGTTTCCCCTAATCAGATCGGCGTGAGCGTCCGCAACCCGGAGAAGGCTGGCGATCTGGCGGCGCTGGGGGTCCGGGTGCGACCGGGCGACTTCGCCCAGCCGGACACGCTGGCCCGCGCTTTTGAGGGTGCAGAGCAGGTGCTTCTCGTGTCGTCCAACGCACGCACCTACGGCGGCAATCCCCTTGTTCAGCACCGCAACGCCATTGAGGCGGCCCGCGCCGCCGGGGTCACCCGCATCGTGTACACCAGCCAGATGGCCGCCGGCGCCGCCTCGGCCTTTCCACCCGCGCGCGACCACGCCGCCACTGAAGAGATGCTGCAGCACTCTGGGCTAGCGTGGACCGCCCTGCGCAACGGGTTCTACACCGAAAGTCTCCCGATGTTCATGGGCAACGCACTGGAGACCGGGCTGCTCGACACCCCCCAGGACGGCCCGGTCGCCTGGACCACGCACCACGATCTGGCTGGCGGCGCAGCGGCAATCCTGGCACAGCCAGGGCAGTATGAAGGACCGACGCCGCCTCTGACTGCCGCGCAGGCGGTGGACTTCACCGAGCTGGCCAGCATCGCCTCAGACGTGCTGGGCCGCCCCGTCCAGCACACGGTCTTTCCTGATGAAGAACTCGGCAGGCGTCTAGAGGCGCGTGGCCTGTCAGCCGCCGCCGCGCCCCTCATCCTGGGGATGTATCAGGCGGGCCGCGCCGGGGAATTTGCGGGGGCCAACCCGGCACTTGAGCAGCTGTTGGAGCGACCTACTACAGACATCCGCACATTCCTGCAAGACCACCTGAGCCAGTGACCCACTCTTTGAACAGATCGGCCTGCGGAAGCGGACTCTGAATCTCATCTGCTAAAAGCGCCGCCGGTTTAACCAGCGGCGCTTCACAGATGACCCCTGATCAATGACCTCACACTTCTTGTGACTCTCAGCGTGCATTTGGGTGCCCTCTTGGCTTGAGGGCACCCAAACACTCTTTCTCTATTTATTGGCCATGTGGCCAAGCGCAGTGGTTAGTCGGTGCTCTTAGCGGCTCAACCGCCCCGTTTCTTCTGTCAGCGTCCGCAAGGTGGTGGCCAGGTCAGGAAGCAGGTCAGCAGCGTTATAACGCCAGGTCCAGTTGTGGTCGCCCGTCGTACCTGGCAGGTTCATGCGTGCCTCAGTGCCCTGGTTGAACAGGTCCTGCAGCGGCACCACCGCCAGCTTGGCGCGGCTTTCGAAGGCGATACGCGTCAGCATGGGGGCAAACACCTCCTCAGTGGGGTCACTGCTGGTGTAGACGCGGAAATTGTGCCGTTCGAGTTCCTCGGCGGCGCGCCACCAGCCGCGCGTGGTGTCGTTGTCGTGCGTGCCGGTGTAGACCACCTGATTTTCCCGCAGGTTATGAGGCAGAAAGTCATTCACGCTGAACTCCCCGCCTCCGAAGGCAAATTGCAGCACCGCCATCCCAGGAAACTGAAAATCGTCGCGCAGTTTTTCCACGTCGGGGGTCACTACGCCCAGGTCCTCGGCAATGATGGGCAACTCACCCAGCGCGCCCAGCACCGCCTCAAACATTGCGTGGCCCGGCGCCGGCACCCAGCGGCCGTGCATGGCCGTTTCAGCCGGGAACGGAATCTCCCAGTAGGCCGCAAAGCCCCGGAAGTGGTCAATGCGAATCACGTCGTACAGCTTCAGGCTGCCTTGAAAGCGCTTGATCCACCACGCAAAGCCGTCTTCGGCCATGGCTTCCCAGTTGTAAAGCGGGTTGCCCCACAGCTGCCCCGTTTCGCTGAAGTAGTCCGGCGGCACCCCGGCCACCACGGTCGGCTGGCCCTGCTCGTCAAAATAGAACTGGTCGCGGGCGGCCCAGGCGTCGCTGGAATCCATCGCCACAAAAATGGGAATGTCCCCGATGATCTGAATGCCCTTCTCGGCGGCGTAGCGGCGCAGCACCGTCCACTGCCGGAAAAACAGGAACTGCACGAATTTGACGCGCTCGGTGATGTTGTTCAGGCGTTCTGCCGCTTGGGCCAGCACTTCCGGGTCACGGTCGCGCGAGCCAGCTTCCCAGGCATTCCAGGGCAGCCCGCCGTGGGCGTCTTTCAGAGCCATGAACAGCGCGTAGTCGTCCAGCCACTCGGCCTCGGAGGTCTTAAACGCCTCGAAGTCGGGCTTCAGGTGCTGGGCGTCCCCGAAGGCGTAGCGGGCGTAGGCGCGCTCCAGCATCTGGTTGCGCCACACGTATTGCAGGCCGAAGTCCACCTTGCTGGCGCTGAAAGGCGGCACCGCGTTGAAGTCCTTGTCATCCAGCAGACCGTGTTCGCGCAGGGCGGTCAGGTCAATCAGGTAGGGGTTGCCTGCAAACGCCGAAAACGCCTGGTAGGGGCTGTCGCCGTAGCCGGTGGGGCCCAGCGGCATGACCTGCCAGTACCGCTGACCCGCCGCCGCCAGCCAGTCGATAAAGGTGCGCGCCTGCTGCCCGAGTTCACCGATGCCGTAGGGGCCAGGCAGGCTGGTGGGATGCAGCAAAACACCACTGGAGCGTGAAATTGTCATAGAAGGGACCTCCGGGATGCAGGGGAATGAGCGTTACAGGACAGGCTGGAAGTGATTCCAGTACATGCCCCCGATAGTAACGCGACGCCGCCGGCGCCTGGTCGGTTGCCTAAGATTTTCTCCTGATTGGGCTGAGTTCAGAAGTAAGCAGAGGCGAGAGAGTCAGGCTGTCTTCTGAGGGGCAGAGACGAGCAGCCACGTCCGTTCTGAAAGAGGCTCAGCAGAGGCTGGGCACACAGCGGGCGCGGCGATAAAGCGAGTGCAGTAGACCGGCAAAGTGTCCGGCGCCCTGTTGGGCCTGACCCTCCCGATAGCTCTGCGAGCAGCGCCGACCCTCTGGCCCGACGACCACACTTCCAGGTGGAGCCCTCGCCTGGAATACTGCACCCCTCAATCCCCTATTTGGTGTTCAGAAAATCGAGAATTGCTCGCGCAAGCGCCTGGGCCATGCGTTCGCGGTAGGCCGGCTGGGCCAGGCGGGGGCCTTCGCTGGGGCTACTGGCAAACCCCAGTTCCACCAGAATGGCGGGCGTCGTGGGGTTGCGGATGACATAGAAGGTGTCGGTCTTGACGCCACGGTTCACGGCCCCGGTGGCGGCGATGAGGCGCGACTGCACCCGCTGGGCCAGCTGCCGGCTAAACGCCACCTTGGCCTGCGCCAGAATGTCACCCAGCAGGTTCTGGGCCAGATTGGACGCCTGACGGGTCAGTTCTTCACCCACGCTGCCACCCCCGTTTTCCTGCACCGCCAGGCTGCGGTTGCTGCCCGCCAGCGACTGCCCGAAGTAATAGGTCTCGATACCCTGGGCGCTTGGACCGGCCGAATTGATGTGAATACTGACAAAGGCGCTGACCTGCCCGGTGTTGGCCAGCCGCGAGCGGGCTTCCAGGTCAGCACGTTTGTTGGCACTCAGGTGCTGGTCGGCCGTGCGCGACATCACTACATCAACCCCGTGTTTGAGCAGCTCGGCGCGGGTGCGCAGGGCCACGTCCAGCGTCACGGCCTCTTCGGTGACCCAGCGGCTGACGGCACCGGGGTCGTTGCCGCCGTGCCCGGCGTCCAGCACCACGCGCGGGCGCAGGGCCGGGGTGGCGGTGCTGACTGGGCGGGTGACCGCAGCTGGGGCCACAGCCGGCTGCGCCGAGGCCGGCGTGGCCGGTACGCGCGCCGCCGCCACACTGGTCGGCACGTCAATGACCAGACGCGCCGCCTGCCCGCCCGCTGGGGGCAGGACGCTGACTTTGGCCTGGGCGTGGCCTTTGGCCAGGGTGACGGTCACGGTGCCGCCCGCCACCGCGTAGGCGGTCACCCCCGGCGCGCTCAGCGGCCCCTGCTCGGCTTTCAGGGTCACGTCGAGTTTGACGGTCACGCTCTGGGCCGCCACCTTCACCTGACTGGCGGCCGTGCGCGGCAGGTCAAACACCAGGCGGGTATACCCGTCGTGCTGGCCCACACGGGGCGCCGCCAGGGCACTGGAACACACAAGGAGCAGCGCCAGCAGCGCCGCACGCCGCGCCAGCGAGAAAACAGCAGGGATCACGGCGCGGAGTGTAGCGTCCCGCAGGACGGGGATGGCTGGAACCGCATGAGGACAGAAGTGGCCCCCGCCCGGCGCACACCTGAACGGCACCTGACGCGGGCCCTCACGCCACCCGGACAGAGTCTGGATAGGGTAAGCGGATGTCCTTTCCCCGACCCCTCTTGCTGGCAGCTCTGGCCCTGACGCTGGGCGGTGCCCAGGCCCTGACCTTTGGCGGCCTGACCATCACCCCACGCGGCGAGCAGCGCCTGAACCTGGAGACAGGGGCCACGGACCTGCCTCAGGGCGGCGCCGCCACCGATGCCCGCAGCGGCCTGAACCTGACGGCCGAACGCCTGAACCTGCTGCCCGGTCAGACCCTGAACGCGCAGAGGGCCACAGTGACCACCAAGCAGGGCGGCACCCTGAAAGCCCCGCAGCTGACCTACGACCTAAAAGCTGGTACGGTCACGGCTTCCGGCGGCGTGACCTACAGCGACGCGCGGCTGCGCGGGCTGAGTGCCCCGACCCTGACCCTGAACGTGAAGACAGGCTTCGTCACAGCGTCTGGAGGCGTGAAAGCCCAGACCCCGGCGCTGAGTGGCGCAGCGCTGGTCTTTGACCCCAGTACCATGCAGGCGGTGCTGACTGGGCCTTACCGGGTCAATCAGGGCACCCTGAAAGTCGACGCGCCCGCTGGAGGCCGCCTGCTGCTGGTCTTCGGTGGAAACCGTGTGGTGCGCGCCACCGAGCAGCCCGACGCCGACAGCCTGGCCCGCTTTACGCCGTATCTGAAATAAGGCCAGGTGCCCATCAAAAACCCCCTCCACATAGAGGGGGATCTTCGTGAATGCCTTGAGGCAAGAAGGGCTTAGATTTCGACGTGGGCGGGCGCGGCCTTTTCGCCCTTGGCGCGGCGCGGGATTTCCAGATTGGGCATCATCAGCGTGGCCAGGAACGCCAGCAGGGCCACCACAATCGAGTAGCGGTAGATGCTGGAAATGGTGTTGGCAAAGGCCACCTTGGCGGCGCGGCCGCTGGCGAGGCTGATTTTCTCTCCGTCGTTCACGCCGGTCAGGGCGGCGCTCAGGGCCTGGCTGGTGGCCTGCTCGGCGGCTGTCTCCTGCCCCTGGGCCAGGCCCTGCCGGATGCCGCTCAGCAGCTGCTCGCGGGCCTGGGGGCTGGCCAGGGCCTGAGCGGGAATGCCGTTCAGGTTGTCGCGCAGGGCCTGGGGCAGCTGCGGGTTGCTCGCCACAGCACGCACCTGGGCCGCGTCGCCGCTGTTCACAGCCGCCTCAATGGCCGCCTGGGTCTGGGCAAAGCCGGCTTTCACGCTGGCCGCCACACCGCCTTCGGGAATGGAGGTGAACTGCTGGCGCGCGGCGGCGGGCAGTCCGGCAATAAACTTGTCCTGCTTGAGGACGTTCACCGCAGCCGGGTCGCCGGTCTGAATAGCGGCCGTCAGGTTTTTGCGCAGCGTAACGAAGCGGGCCTGAATCTGCTCGGGGGTTTCGGGCGTCTGGTTGCGGTTGCCTTCTGGACCGTTGCCCGAGCGAATCTCATCGCTGATGGTCTGCAAGGTGGTCGCCACCGTGCCCTGATTGCTGGCGGCCTGCGCGGCAAACTGAGTAGCCAGGTTGCTGCTGACACCAGCGGTCAGAATGGCGCCAAAGATAGCGGTGCCGATGGTGCTGCCCATCTGCTGAAAAAACTGCCCGGCGCTGGTGGCCACGCCAATTTCCCAGGGCTTGACCGACAGCTGGAGGGCGGTGGTGTACAGCGGCAGCGCGGGCCCCAGGCCCAGGCCCAGCAGCACCATGCGGATAATCACGCTGTTGTAGCTGGAGTCCGCGTTCAGGGTGGAGAGGGCGAAAAAGCCCAGGCCAGCAGTCATGAGACCAATCAGCATCAGCGGCTTGTAGCGGCCCATGCGGCTGGCAATCTGGCCCGAGCCGATAGCGCCGATAATCAGGCCCACCGTCAGCGGAATGGTGGCCGTGCCGGCGGCGGTGGCCGACACGCCCTGCACCTGCACCAGATACAGGCTGAGAAACAGAATGGCGCCCAGAAACCCGGCCCCGATCATGAAGCGGGCAATGGCGCCCCAGGCGAAGGTGGGGTTCTTGAACAGCGTGAGGGGCAGGATGGGGCTTTCGTGGCGGCTTTCCACGATCAGGAAGGTCACCAGCGCTGCGGCGCTCAGGCCGAAGAGGCCCAGAATCATGGGACTGGTCCAGGCATAGTTGCCGTCGGCGCCCCAGGTCAGGGCCAGCAGCAGCGGCACGGCGAACACCAGAATCAGGAAGGCGCCCAGCCAGTCCACCTTCGCCTGAAGCCCGCTGGCGAGCCGGGGCATCTTGCTGGCAATGAACGCCAGGGCGATCAGACCAATCGGGAGGTTGACGTAAAAGACCCAGCGCCACGACACCTGGTCGGTCAGGAAGCCGCCCAGCAGCGGGCCAATCACGCTGCTCAGGCCAAAGACGGCGCCGAACAGGCCCTGGTAACGGGGGCGGTCCACGGGTTCAAACAGGTCAGCAATGATGGCAAAGGCCACGGACCCCAGCGCGGCGGCCCCCACGCCTTGCAGGCCACGGAACACCACCAGCTGCATCATGCCGCCGCCAAACAGGTTGCCCAGGAACGGCTCGCCGCTCAAACCACACAGCGCCGAACCCAGCAGGAAGATCACGATGCCGATCATCAGAATCGGCTTGCGGCCATACAGGTCCGAGAGTTTGCCGTAAATGGGCACCAGCGCCGTGTTGGTCAGCAGGTAGGCGGTGGTGACCCAGGAATACAGGCTCAGGCCATTGAGCTCCTGGGTGATGCGCGGCATGGCGGTGGACACGATGGTCTGGTCCAGCGCGCTGAGAAACAGGCCCAGCAGCACGCCAAACAGAATCAGGCGCTTGGTGGACAGGTCCAGCGTCTTGGCGTAATCAATGCGCCCGGCTGGCTCGGGGGTGGCGGGGGTGGTCATGCTTGCTCCTGGCAATGGGGGGAAAGAGGTTCGAGCTCATCCAGCAGCGCTTGCAGGTGCTGCTCGGCGGCCAGAATGGTCTGAAGATTGAGGCCGGTAAACGTGGTGATGTAGGCGCCGACAAATTCGGTGTCCATGCGGTTCACCACGCTGCGCCCGGCGTCGGTGAGGTCCACCAGCTTTTCGCGGCGGTTTTCTGGGTTTTCCTGGCGGGCGGCCAGGCCGCGTTTGACCAGGCGCTCGACCAGGTGGCTGGCGGCCGGCAGGCTCAGGCGGGTGCGCTCACTGAGCTGGGTCACGGTCAGGGGCGCGTAGGCACGCAGCTGGTGCAGCGCCGTGACCTGCGAAAAGCTGAGGTCGTGGCCCTGCAATTCGTCTTGCATGCCGCGCATTACCCGGCTGCTGATGTGGCGGTGTAGCCGCTTCATGGTCAGCCCCAGGCGCTGCGCCGCTTCAACGTGTTCCGGGCTGGGCGGCGGCAGGGGGGGGCGTTCAGGTGGAGTCATACTTCCAAGCTTGCAACAGTCTCATGGGTAAGACGGTACAACACATCATAGGGTTTGAGGATAGGTCAGAGGGCTTACGGGTCGAGGTCGCATGTGCAGGCACAGAAAGTTCGTGGACTGCGACCAACCTCCTGGATCGGTGACCAAGTCGGAGGTCACGTATGATTCTTTTCAAAGAGGACAGAACTGCTCTTGCCTCTGAAGAGGTCACTGTAACCAAGATTCCGTCCGTCTCGTCAAAGGCAAGCTCTGTTGAACCTGCCTCACGAGCCGGCGGGCACCAAGAAGGCGCACTTCTAGAACTTTTTCAACCGCCGCAATTTGTTCAACTTGATCTTCGCCGGTCACGCTGCCCTGCGTGCCCACACGCGAAATGCATATCGGTGGATCAGTTTGACGGCCTGTGGAGATACTGCTGCTCAAAATCTGCGGCGAGGACCGGTCGGCCCAGAAAGTAGCCCTGGCCCACGGGACAGCCCAGATCGCACAACAGCTGACGCTGCACATCTGTCTCAATCCCTTCTGCTACTACGGCCGCATTCAGGGCATGCCCAAGCGTCAAAGCACTCTGCACCAACGCCTGATCTTTCAAGTCCCCTGGCAACGGCCGCACGAAAGACCGGTCGAGTTTTAACTGGCCGATCCGCAGATGCTGGAGCTGACTGAGGTTCGAGTACCCCGTTCCGTAATCGTCCAGTGCCACCTGCACCCCCAAAGAAGCCAATTGTTCGGCCTGAATGCGGGCGTTCTGGGGCTCCGAGAGCAGCACACTCTCCGTGATTTCCAACACCAGCCGGCAAGGCGGCAAGTTTGTCTCTAGCAGCACCTGCTCAACGAGAGGCACGAAGCTGGGTTCTTCCCATTGCCGCACCGATACATTCACGGACACCTTCAGTTTCGGGGCTCCCAGCGCCTGCCACCTCACCGCCTGCGCACAGGCCTCACGCAGCACCCAGGTCCCGAGCGGCACAATTAAACCTGTCTCCTCTGCCAAGGGAATGAACGCATCAGGCGGAATCAGTCGGCCGTCAGCCTGACGCCATCTCACGAGCGCCTCCATCCCGATCATGGCGCCCGTCTTCAACTCCATCTGAGGCTGATAATGCAACTCGAACTCGCCGGTCTCGACCGCCTGCGACAACTGACTCCGCAGGTAGAGTTTCGCCTGCGCGGCCCGGGTCATATCCTCGGCATAAAAGCAGTATTGCCCTTTCCCAGCGGCTTTGGCCTGGTACATCGCTGTATCCGCCGCGAGCAGCAGGGCCTCGGCATCCCGTCCATCTGCGGGATAGAGACTGATCCCCACACTGCACCGCAGGTAGAGCATCACCCCCTTCACCGCAAATGGCTGGGCAAGGATGTCCTGAATGTTCTGGGCCACCCGCGCCGCGTCCAGCGCGTCATGCAGGTCCGGCAGCAAGACCACGAACTCATCGCCCCCAAACCGGGCCACCGTGTCTTGAGACCGGAGAACAGTACAGACGCGGGTGCCAACCGCTCTAAGGAGTTCATCGCCGGCCGCGTGACCGAGCGAATCGTTGACCATCTTGAACCCGTCCAGGTCAAGCACCAACATGCCGACGGACGTGCCATATGGCTG
Organism: Deinococcus betulae; assembly: GCF_020166395.1. Taxonomy (NCBI): domain Bacteria; kingdom Thermotogati; phylum Deinococcota; class Deinococci; order Deinococcales; family Deinococcaceae; genus Deinococcus; species Deinococcus betulae. The sequence continues at coordinate 341,827 of NZ_JAIQXU010000001.1, forward strand.
CGCGTGCAGGAGGGCTTGCTCAGCACGGTCCAGCAGCAGCATTCGATTGGGTAAGCCAGTCAGGGCATCATGACGGGCCTGGAACTCACTGCGGACCTGCGCTTCTTGCAGGTGGAGAATCATCAGGCGCAGCTCCAGTTCGTCAATCACGATGGCTGCGAGATCCTGAAGGAGGGTCTGCTCTTCAATGGTGAAGACCCGCGGCTGATGATCGTAGACTGCCAAGACACCTATGTTGAAGCCGTCTGGGGTGGTGAGCGGTGCGCCCGCGTAGGACCGGGCGCCATGAAACTTCACCATCGGGTCATTCTGAAAGCGGGGGAGGGCCTGCAGATCCTCAACCACGAAGACCCCCGCTTGCTCGACGGCTTCTCCGCAACAGACGCTGGCCCGGTCCATCTCGTGGATATTGGTGCCGACACTCGATTTGAGCCAGGTGCGCCGAGCGGCAATGAGATTGACGATGACAACCGGCACATTCAGGAGTTGTTTGACAAAGCGGGTGATGCGGTCAAATTCTGCTTCAGGTGGCGTGTCGAGCACCAGATAGCGGTAAAGATGTGCCAGGCGATCCTGGTCATCTGAAGGGTCAGGGGGCGGCATGATGACGCAGGTGTAGCACTCGGCGTCTTTGCACACAGGTCAACTGCCGAGGGTGAAGTGTAGAGAAAGGCCGACTGGATGAGCTGCAGGAGGAATCACGCCTCCCAGCTGTAGGACCAACAAGCCCGAAGATGGTCCTATAAGTTGCACAGATCTCGGCTCTTCGCCAGGTAATGTCTCTGAAGCCATGTCTGCGCAGCTTGACGGCACGCCCTACTGGAACCTCAAACGGAAAAACGCGATAAATAGGGCGCTGGCGTCACGACACCATGTTGCTCAGCATCCCAGCGTAAGGTCACATGCCGCCCCTTATTCCGGTGCAGATGGGTCACACACACGTCCAGCCTGGCGGCTACAGCACTGCCGAGTCAGGGGTAGGGTCGGCTTGTCGCGCACAGACCCACCTAAATACCGTTGAGGCGGCTTAGGGCCCAGCGGCTGGTCAGCGGAACTGTTCTGAGGGTGCACAAGGTCAGGTGGCATGAGCGCCTCTGGCGGGGTGTGGGATGTGACCCGGCCTACGCTTGATGCCCTTCCCTTCGGGCTGAAGGAGCGTAGTTGGTGTTCCTCGCACCGCCCAGATGGCCAGCCCGGTAGAGTGCACCATGCTCGGCTGGATGATCTCCGTCTATCAGGCCCCACCCGATCAGGTGGCCCGCCACAGCCCAGATTCCTTACCTTTCCTACTGGCCCACTGGGAAGCGGGGCTGGGCGGCCTATCGTGGCTTGATGACCTGGTCACGCTTGGCAAAGCCACCCAACTGCGCTTTGACGGCTATCCCACCCGGTATACAGCCCAGGCTGGGGACGTGCTGCCCCTACTCATCAGCGGCGACATTCGGCCGGCCAATGCAGGCCTCTGGGTCTTCGGCGTGGACGAGGGCGAGGAATATGCCCAGCCACCCGCCTGGCTCAAGGTGGTGCAGTTCCAACGAGACCGGATAGACGCCTGCCCACCCGACATGCTCCTTACGATTGACGCCTGGGATCAGAGCTGACGGCTGCGCAGCAGATTGAGCTTTAAAAGTCGTAACACCCTGTGCAGGCCAGCATGTGTTGTGTGAATCAGGGGACAGGCCCCTGGCGCTTTACTGTCCTCAAATTAGACAGAGACCGGTGGACTCACCCCAGAAAAACCGCGGCGGAGTCTCCTCCACCGCGTGCCAGGATGAACCAGAATCAGTCGGCCAGCGCCTGCCAGGCGGCCTGCACGGCAGCGCCCCGATCAAAGGATGCGCCCAGCGCCGCAAAGCAGTCCTCCAGAATTCCGGCGATCCCCAGGGCGTCGTAACGGTCGGCGTAGCCCATCGTGCTCACCCGGAACACGGTGTCTTCGTGGGGCGCCTGGCCCGGCAAGGCGCGCTGACCCATGCGGGCCAGTTGCCCCGCCACCTGCCGGCCAGTCAGCGGCGCGGGTGGGGTCAGCACCGCCACAGCCGGGCTGGTGCGCGCGGCCCAGGCAGGGGCACCCAGGGCGGTGCCCGCCGCAATCAGGGCGTCGGTCTTGCGGCGCTGCTCGGCCCAGAGCACCTCCAGGGGCACGCGCAGCAGGCGGTCCAGGGCCGCCGACAGCGCGTAGATCAGGTTGATGGCCGGGGTCTGCGGCGTGTTGCCGGCCTTCTGGCCCGCCAGTTCACGGGTCATGTCCAGGTAAAACCCGCGTTCTGGGTTCTGAATCATGCGGGTCTCCACCTCGGGACTGAAGAGCACGAAGCCCAGGCCCGGCGGGGTGGCCGTGCCCTTCTGACTGCCCGAGACCACCACGTCCACGCCCCACGCGGCCGGGCGCAACTCGGCCACCCCGTAGGACGTGATGCAGTCGGCAATGATGATGAGGTCTGGATTCTGGGCCTTGGCCGCGCGGGCAATAGCTTCCAGGTCGTGCAGGGCGCCTGTACTGGTCTCGCTGTGGGTCACAAGTAAGGTGTGGGCGTCCCGTGCGGCGCTGGCGACCTCATCCGGGTCCAGCACGTCCCCCCAGGGCCGCGCCACCAGTTCGGTGCGGTAGCCAAAGCGGCTGGCCATCTCGCCCCAGCGCTCGCTGAATTTGCCGGCCTGGGCATTGACCACCCGGGCGCCGGGGGGCGTGGTGCTGACCAGGGCGCCCTCAAAGGCCCCGGTGCCGCTGCTGGTGGTGATTACGGCGTCGTAGGGATCGCCCAGCAGCTGCGACAATCCGGCGCGGGCCTCCATCAGCTTGTCAATGCCGGCCTGGGCGCGGTGGTGCATCTGCGGCTGGGCCAGTTGCGCCAGCACTTCGGGCGCGACCTCCACCGGGCCGGGGGCAATCAGGCGCTCTCGGTTCAAAGGTGTGTGGGCCGCGTAGGGGGGTGTCATGCCCCGCATGGTAGAGGCTGGGCTGAGGCGCACCGTAAACCTTGTGCAAGTGAGGCCGGCACAGAAGGAATCGCAGCAGACTCCGAACTCGTTTGCAGCGTGACGCAGCCAAGCGAGAAGCACCAGCAAGAGAGGCTGCGATGGTATGTCATCAGCCTGCCTCTCTCCGGCGTTCCTCAGAATCAGGGCTGCCGTTCAACTGACGGAAACTGCACATCAATCCTCCGGTTTGTGAGTGAAGTGTGGCCAGAAGTTGATGAACTGTTCATATGACACTGCCCTCTGCCTGGTGCCGCTGGCTGGCCGCCCTGCCCCTGCTGCTGGGGGGTGTGGGCGCGCAAACCGCCCTGCTGGCCTCGGACCAACCGGTGACCGAGGCGGGCCAGTTTGCTGGGCTGGTCGAGGCCGATTTTCTAGGCTGTGGTCAGGCGACGCAGCGCGACGGCACGCTGGACCGGGTGGCGGGCCAGGTGCTGCGCGGCTTTGTCCTGAAGACCGAACTGCAGCAGGCGGGCTACCCCGCCAAGCGCTTTAGCTCCTTTGTCCTGCCCAAACTGGGCAAAGCGGGCGCCGTGGCTGGGGCGCTGTCCGGGCAGTGTGCCCACCGGGCCGGCTTTACCCGCTACGGGGTCTCGGTGCAGGGGGGGCGCGCGGCGCTGGTGTATGTGCAGCCCGCGCAGCTGGACAGCGCGCAGGCGGGAACATGGCTGACCCCCTTTCTGGCCCTGACCAACGAGGCGCGGCGCCAGGGCCAGCGCTGCGGCGACACCCTGTTTGCCCCGGCGCGGCCCCTGGTCTGGAACAGCGCCCTGGCGCAGGCCGCGCAGACCCAGGTGGACGATATGATTCGCCTGAACTTTCGCGGGCACATCAATCCCGTCACCGGCAGCGAGCCGCCAGAGCGCGCTCTGGCCAGCGGCTATCAGGGGACCCAGGTGGGCGAGAACGCCGCCTACAACGCGCTGACCCCCGAAGAGGCGCTGCGCACCCTGCTCGACAGCCCCGGCCACTGCCGGGTGCTGATGAACCCCGAATGGGTCAGCTTTGGGGCCGGGCTGGGCAACGGCACGCCGGACACCACCTTCAGCACCTACTGGGTGCAGACGTTTGGGCGGTAGCCTGGCGCCGTGAGGCCCGTCTTCACCGTTTCCTGCGCTGGGCGGGCACCGGCACAATGGCCCCTTAGGCTGCCCCTATGCGAATCGTGATTGTGGGGGGCGTGGCCGCCGGCATGAGCGCCGCCAGCCGGGCCCGCCGCTTTGACCCACAGGCCGAGGTGGTGGTCTTTGACCGGGGCCGCGAAGTGAGCTACGGCGCCTGCGGCCTGCCCTACGTGATTGGCGGCCAGGTGGCGCACTTTGACAAGCTGATCGCCCGCACCCCCGAGCAGCTGCGGGGCCGGGGCATTGCGGTGCGCACCGGGCACGAGGTGACAGGGATAGACGCCAGCGCCGCCACGGTGACCGTGGCCGACCGCGCCTCGGGGCGCAGTGTCACCGAGCCCTACGACCGCCTGCTGATTGCCACCGGGGTCTCCCCCATTCGCCCGGACTGGGCCAGCACGCCCCTGGGCGGCGTGCATGTGCTGCGGGACATTCCTGACGGGCAGGCGCTGGAGGCCAGCCTGAAAGGCGCCAAACGGGCCTGCGTGGTGGGCGGCGGCTACATCGGCCTGGAACTGGCCGAGGCCCTGCGCTGCCGTGGACTCAGCGTGGTGCTGCTGGAACGCGACCCGGAGGTGGCGGGGCGCATGCTGGACACCGGGCTGCAGCGGCAGGTGCGCGCCGAACTGGAACGGAACGGCGTGGACGTGCGCTGCGGCGTGACCGTCCAGGGTCTGACGGGCCAGGGGCGCGTCAGCGGCGTGCAAACCGACCGCGGCCTGGTGCGCGCCGACGTGGTGGTGGTGGCGGTGGGGGTCAAACCCAATGTGGCCCTGGCCAAGGCCGCCGGAGCGCGGCTGGGCAAGACCGGCGCCGTCGCAGTCAATCTGAAGCAGGAAACCGGCGTGCCCGGTGTCTACGCGGCCGGCGACAACGCCGAGGCGCTGCACCGGGTCACGCGGCGGCGGGTGCACATCCCGCTGGGCCTGACCGCCAACCGCATGGGGCGCGTGGCCGGGGTCAACATGGCGGGCGGCGACGCCCGGTTTCCGGGGGTGGTGGGCACCGGGATCTTCAAAACCTTTGGGCTGGGCGTGGCCCGCACCGGCCTCACCCAGGCGCAGGCCGAGGACCTGGGCCTGAAGGCGACCAGCGTGGACGTGACCAGCACCGACTACGCGGGCTACTACTCGGGGGCCAAACCCATTCATGTGCGCCTGACGGGGGAACAGGGAACGGGCCGCCTGTTGGGCGCCCAGCTGATCGGCCAGAACCACGAGAGCGTGAAGCGGGTGGATGTGGTCTCGACCCTGCTGCATTCACGCGGCACCGCGCAGCAGCTCTTTGACGCCGACCTGGCGTATGCCCCGCCGTTTAGCAGCGTCTGGGACGTGCTGCTGGTGGCGGCCGACCGGCTGCATAGGGTGCTGTAGGTCCAGAGCCGATGTGCGGACGGCCCGCGCGCGCCCGCGTGCAACACTACCGGGCGTGTTGCGCTGCCTCATCCTCGCCGCTCTGCTGACCAGTTCCGCCTTGGCTGGGCTCTCCCAGCCCGAAGACCGCCTGGCCGCCAGCCTGGGGTTGCCTGCAGGCAGCTATGAAGCGGCGCTGCGGGTCGAGTCGCTGGGCCTGAACCTCTGGCCGGGCAGCCTGCGCCTGAAAGACCCCGCGCTGCTGGGCAGCGAGCAGCAGGCGCTGACCTTTGATGAAGGGCCCGCCTTTTACGGCCTGCACTGCCAGGACGCCGAGGTGTACCACGCGCCCGCCGTGTTTTCTGATTTCGCGGCCCTGCGCGCCGCCCTCTTTGACCTGCCGGGCGTGGTGGGCCTGGGAGATGACGGCCGGGGCTTTCTTTTTCGCCGCGCCGCCACCTTTGGCTGGTTGCAGTGGGGCTCTGGGGCGCTGCGCCTGAATGTGTGTCAGACCGAGCCAGCAGCGGACTCGGCCGCCACCTTTGCCCCGCTGCTGAGCGTTCATCAGGGGGCAGAGGCCGCCGCGCCAGTGGCCAGCGCCACTGGCCTGCTGGCCTGGTGCAGCGCCGACCAGGGCGCCTGGCAGCGGCAGCTGGCCCTCGGGTCGCTGGGCGAGCCTGCCGTCAGCCCGGACGGCCGCCTGCTGGCCGTCAGCGGCTTTGATCCCCGGCCAGTCATCTTTGTGCTGAGCACCAGCAGTGGCGAGACCCTGCACCGCCTGTCCCGGCCCAACGGCACCTCATCGCTCAGCTTCGCCGGCGACAGCCAGAGCCTGCTGGCCCAGGACTTCGCCGGCACCTACACCCTGCTGGACACTGCCTCGGGGCAGGTGCGGCGCGAATGGAGTCAGCCGGGCTGGGGCGGCTTCGCGCTGATCGGCGGCGGGGCGAGCCGCTTTATTCAGACCGGCTCGCGCCATCAACCGCTGCGGGTGATTGACGCGGCCACCGGCAAGATCACGCGCACCCTCAATAGCATGGCGGTCAGCGCCGACACCCTGACCCCCGACGGCCTCTGGGCCGTCACCCTGGAAGAGTCCGGGAAGCTCAGCGCTTACCGCGCGCAGGACGCCAGCGCCGCCATTGCCAGAAAGGCCGACCACACCGGGACCGTTGATCAGCCCCTGGACCTCAAGAACAGCCCGGCCGCCCTGCTGCCTGGCCGGCACCCCGACAGCGTGCTGATTCTGGTCCAGACCCCCAGGCTGCGCAGGGTTCAGGTGCTGGAATGGCAGGTGGGGACAGCGGTGGCCGCCTCAGTCCTGACCCTGAACCCCGGCGAGCAGCTGACCATGAACCGGGCCACCGGGACCCTGACTGCGCTGCCCACCTGTTTACCCTGAGCGCACGCTTCTCCAGGCTGCGTGCTGGTTCAGCCTCTAGGCCCGCACCAGATACGCGCTGTCAATCACCGCCAGCGCCCGCACCTGGGCCAGTTGCTCAGCGCTCAGGCTGTCGTCCAGGGTCAGGGTAAACAGGGCCTGACCGCCCTTCTGGGCGCGGCCCAGGGCCATTCCGGCGATGTTGACGCCCCAGCCGCCCAGCAGCGCCGAGAGCTGGGCCACCGCGCCGGGCTTGTCCTGGTTGCTGGCAATCAGAATGTAGCCTTCGGGCTCCAGTTCCACCCGGAAGTCGCGCAGGCGGGTCAGGCGGGGGCTGCGGCCAAACACGGTGCCGCCCACCGTGCGGGTGCGCTCCTTTTCCTGGCCGCCGCCACTTCTGACCTTGACCACCACCTCGGTCTGGTAGTCGGGGCTGTCTGTCTCTTCCCGGACCGCCAGATTCAGGCCGCGCTCCTTGGCCAGGGCGCGGGCGTTAATCATATTGGGGGTCTCGTCGGTGCGCCCCGACAGGTAGCCCACCAGCACACTGGTCACCACGGGGGCGGGGTCAGCGGGGAACTCGCCCCGGAACGTCACTTCCAGGTCATGCGCGCCGGGCAGGAGCTGGGCCAGAATCCGTCCCAACTTCTCCCCTAGTTGCAGGTAACCGCCCAGGGCTTCCAGCGTCTTGGCGTCCAGGGCCGGCGCATTGACGGCACCCTTACTCACGTCTCCCTGAAGGGCGGCCAGCACCCGCGAGACAATCTCGGCGCCCACCCGCTCCTGGGCCTCAGCGGTGTTGGCCCCCAGGTGGGCCGTGATGCCCAGGTTGGGCGCGCTCAGGAAGGGGTGGTCCGGGGCTGGGGGCTCTTCCTCGAAGACGTCCACACCAGCGGCGAACAGCTGGCCTGACTTCAGGGCCTCCACCAGCGCCGCTTCCTCGATGATGCCGCCGCGCGCCGCGTTCACGGCAATGGCGCCGGGCCGCAGGCGCGCCAGTTGGGCGGCGCCAATCATGCCGCGCGTTTCCTCGGTCAGGGGGGTATGGACGGTCAGGGCGTCCACCTGCGCCAGCAGCTCGTCCAGTGTGGCGGCGCGCGCAATCCCCAGGCGCTCGAACTTGCTGTCGGGCACGTAGGGGTCGTAGGCCACCACGTTCATCCGCAGGCCCTGGGCGCGGTCGGCCACAATCGAGCCGATGCGCCCCAGACCCACGATGCCCAGCGTTCTGTCTTTCAGTTCCAGGCCCAGGTACTTGCGGTCCCACTCGCCGGCCCGCGTCTTGCGGTCGCTGCGGGTCAGGCCGCGCGCGGCGGCCATCAGGTGCATGACCGCCAGCTCGGCCGCCGAGACGTTGTTGCTCTCCGGCGCATTCAGAATCAGCAGGCCCCTGAGGCTGGCGTAGTCCAGGTCAATGTTGTCCACGCCCACCCCGCCGCGCCCAATCACGCGCAGGCGGGGGCCAGCCGCGTCAATCAGTTCGCGGTCCACGCGGGTGCGGCTGCGGGTAATCAGGGCGTCGTAACTGGGGAGACGGCGCAGGGTCTCCTCGCGGGGCATGTTGCCGGCGTAGTCAATCTCAAAGCCCTCGTGCTGCAGCTCGCCGGGGTTCATCTCGTCGCAAATGAGGACGCGCAGGGGCGAAGCGCGGCCCTCTTGGGCCTGGACAGGAGCAGCGGCGGTCATGCCCCTCAGGGTACGGGCCGGGCGGGCGCGCGCGCAGCAATTGGCTAGGGGGAGACGGCCAGCAGCCCGCGGCCGGGAACCGCCCGGGCTTCACCTTCCTCTGACCCAGCGGCTTGCAAGAACCGTGCCAGAGTTCGCGCCCTAGCATGGGCCCATGCAAAGCGTCCTTTCCCCCCGGTGGTCCCTGTGGCCCGCCTGAGCCGCGCGCAGGCCAGCACGGGCCACACGGTGCTGGTGGTTGACGACGACGCCGAGCTGCGCGCCACCGTCGAGCGCCTGCTGCGCAGCTGCGGCCACGAGGTCCTGAGCGCCGAGAGCGGCGAGGAGGCCCTGCGGCTGGTCGCGCAGCACGACATTCACCTGATGCTGCTGGATTACTTCATGGCCGGCATGACGGGTGAGGACGTGGTGCGCGAGTTGCGGGCGCGCGGATACGGCCTTCAGGTGGTGCTGCAAACCGGCTACGCTTCAGAGCGCCCCCCCCGCGATATGCTGCGCGACCTTGATATTCAGGGCTACCACGACAAATCCGAAGGCCCCGACAAGCTGCTGGTGTGGGTGGACGCCGCCCTGAAAGCGCACCGCCACATGCGGGCCATCACGGCGTCGCGCGACGGCCTGAACCACATTCTCCAGGCGGCGCCGCAGCTGCACCGCCTGCAGTCTCTGGACGACCTGCTGCGCGGGATTCTGCTGCAGTTGCAGGGCATTCTGGGCTTCTCTGGGGCCTGCGTGGCGGTGCTGCCGGATGGCCGCGACCCCGCCCTGAGCGCGGCCCCAGCCCAGACCTTTGAGGTGCGGGTGGCCACCGGCCGCTTCGAGGGCCGCCAGTGGCCCGACCTGACCGACTTTGAGCGCGCCGCCGTGGCCGAGGCCGCCCGCCGTGGCAAACCCAGCCGCACGCCGCTGACGGCCCTGCCGCTACAAGCGGGTGACCGCAACGTGGGCGTGGTGCTGGTGGACCTGGAACCGCCAGCGGCAGCGGCCGCCGACCTGACCCTGTTAGAAGTCTTTGCCGCGCAGGCAGCGGTGGCCATTCAGAACGTGCAGCTGTTTGAACTGGCGACCACCGACGACCTGACCGGCCTGATGAACCGCCGCGCCTGGGCCGGGCGCCTAGACGAGGCGCTGCGGCTGGGCGCGCGCCACGCGCACCCGACCAGCATCCTGCTGATCGACGTGGACCATTTCAAGCGTGTGAACGACACCTACGGCCACCTGGCCGGCGACGCGCTGCTGCGGCTGCTGGGCGCGGCGCTGCGCGAGCAGGTGCGCGCCACCGACCTGGCCGGACGGTACGGCGGCGAGGAACTGGCAGTACTCCTGCCGCACACCGGCCCCGAGGGCGCGCGGATTCTGGCCGAGCGCCTGCGCGAACACATCGCGGCGCTGCGCCTGCCCTGGGACGGCCAGGAGGTGCGGGTCACGGCCAGCATTGGCGTGGCGACCGACCCCGGCGGCCCAGGTTCATTGAGCGCGCCCCGGCTGCTCAGCCAGACCGATGAGGCGCTGTACGCCGCCAAGGGCGCGGGCCGTAACCGGGTGCAGGTCGCGCCCGCACACGCCCTGGCCGCCCAGGGGTAGGCCGAAGATGCCTCTAGAGGAGCAGCGGACTCTGGCTCGCCTGGCCGGGCTGGTGCAGGGGGTCGTGTGGCAGGCTGACCCCCAGACCCGCAACGCCACCTTTGTCTCAGAGCGGCTGACGGCCATGACGGGCTTTACGCCGCAGCAGTGGCTGACCACGCCGGGTTTCTGGGAGGCCCACCTGCACCCCGAGGACCGGGTGCAGGTGATGCAGGCCCACGCACGGAGCATGCACAGTGGCGAGGCCCTGTCGCTGGAATACCGCTTCTTTGCCGCCGATGGCCGCGTGCTGTGGCTGCGCGACCTGATGACGCCCGTGATGGAAGGTGGGCAACTGGTCGCGCTGGGCGGCGTCATGCTGGACGTGACGGCCGAGCGCGAGCAGCAGGGCGCCCTGCGCGCCGCCCGTGACCGCTTTGAGCAGGTCTTCCAGACCAGCCCGGTGGGCCTGGCGCTGATTGACACGGCGTCGGGGCAGGTGCAGCAGGCCAACCCGGCCTTCTGGGCGGTGGTGGGCGGGCCGCTGGCGGACCTCTACGGCGCCGGGCCGCACGGCCAGCCGCTGTGGACCGAGTCACAGGATCAGGAGGCCCTGCGCGCCGCGCTGACGGGTGGCCAGGCCGCCCACGACCTGCCCGCGCGCTGGCAGCGCCAGGCTGGCCCAGAGTCACCGGCCGAGGTGCGCGACGTGCGGCTGTCGGCCGAGCCGCTGGACGCCCAGGCCGGCACCAGCCTGCTGACGGTGGAAGACGTGACCGAGCGTCTGAAAGCCGAGACCCAGCTGAAAGCCAGCGAGCGGCGGTTCCGGGCCCTCGTTCAGCACAGTCACGACCTGCTGACGGTGGTGCGTCCAGATGGAGAGCTGATCTACGCCAGCCCAGCCATGAGCGAGGTGCTGGGCCACGACGGCGAGGCGGTGCGCGGCGAGCAGGTGCTGGACCATATGCACCCCGACGAACACGACGCCATTCGCGCCGAGTTTGCCAAGGCGGTCTTCGGCGGCCCCGGCGCGACCGCCCGCCTGACCAGCCGCTTTCGGCGCCGGGACGGGCAGTACCGTTACCTGGAATGGGTGGCGACCAACCAGCTGGACGACCCGCACATTCGCGGCATGGTCATGAACTCGCGCGACGTGACCGAGCGGGTCGAGTCGGAGCAGGCGCTGCAAGACAGCCAGAAGACCTTCGCGGCGCTGTTCGAAGCCTCGCCCGACGCCATCTTGCTGGTGGACTTCGCCGGGGACATGCCGATTGTGCAGTGCAATGAGGTTGCGGCCCGGATGCGGGGTTACACGCGGGAGGAACTGACGGGCCAGAGCACCTACCTCTCGCTGCCCGGCGGCGCAGCGCTGCTGGCCGACCACGCCGCCAACGAAAGCTTCCGGCAGCGCGTCCGTGAAACCGGGCGGCTGTACTTTGACGCCGAACATCTGCGCAAGGACGGCAGCATCTACCCTGTCGAGATCAATCTGGCGCTGGTGACCCTAGGTGGGCGCGAGATGCTCCTGAGCGTGGAACGCGACATCTCGGCGCGGCGGGACGCCGAAGCGGCGCTGCAATCCAGTCAGACGCGGCTGCTGGCCAGCGAGAAGCTGGCGGGCCTGGGCCGCCTGACCGCCGGGCTGGCCCATGAAATCAACACGCCGCTGGCCGCCACCATGAACGAACTGCACGAGGCCACGCGCCTGACCCAGGAATATCAGGACTCGGCAGGCCACCCCGAGGTGACGCCAGACGACCACCGCGAGATCGCCCGCGAACTGGGCGCGGCGCTGGACGCGGCGGGGCGCAACCTCACACGCATCGGGGACTTTATCCGCAAAATCCGCTCTCATACCCGCGACGCCGCCACCGGGCGTCACAACTTCGACGCGGTGCGCAGCGTGGACGACACCCTGGCCATGCTGGCCCACGAGGCGCGCGCTGCCCAGATTCAGCTGCATTTCGAGCGGCCCAGGGAAGCCGTCACCCTGCACGGCGAACCTGGCCGCCTGACCCAGATTGTGACCAACCTGGTCGTCAACGGCATTCACGCCACGCCTCCCGGCGGCACCGTGACCGTACGCTTTGGCGAGCAGGAGGGTGCACGCACCTTGCAGGTTGAGGACACAGGCAGCGGCATTCCCACAGACGTGCTGCCGCGCATTTTCGAGCCGATGTTCACCACTAAAGAGGTCGGCAAGGGCACGGGCCTGGGCCTGTCTATCATTCACGACATCGTGACTGGCCACTTTGGCGGCGAGATCGGTGTGCAGACCCACGCCGGGCAGGGCACGACCTTTACCGTCAGTTTTCCCAACAAGGGACCAGAAGCGCCCGCCGATATTAGCCCCCCAGTCGAAGCCACGCCCTGACGGCAGGACGGCTGAGGGGCCCCTAGCTGCTCTGGAGCGAATGCAGTGAGGAGCCGTAAGAGGCAGCTGCAGAAGCAGAAATGGAATTGAGGGGTGCTGTTGACGCCTGAATGAAACTACCCGCCGCCCTGACAGCGGTTGTCCATTCCGCCGACAGAAGCACAGCCTCCGATCAACTTCACCTCAAACCTCTGCCCCCGACAGATTCTCGCTCTGTTCGGGCAGGACACCCTCAAGCCTCCTGAGCAACAGCCACACAACGCAGAGCGCGGGAAAAGACATAACCGTCTTTTCCACGCCCTGCGCTCAGTGTCACCACGCCTCTTGGGGGCTCTATTTCAGCTGGCAGGGGGGAAAGCCAGGGACGCCGCACTGAGCGGGGCCACGCGGAGGAAAGGGGTACACAGAAGCGCTCACGGTGCTGCCCAGAATCAGGGCTGCCACAGCGGTCATCACGGCTTTCTTGAACATAGAAACCTCCCAGAAGGGGCACGCAGGGCGCCGCTTCAGCCTCGGTTGGATGTGGGGGGCGAGGTAAGCCAGACTCTAGGCGGCCAGCCGTGCAGAAACCCGCCTTGCTTTTGATGACCGGGTGTGTTTAAGACCGGCCCACCCAGAGTCTGGTTCGGCGCGTACAGCCCCAGGCACTAGCCTTCCAGGCCTACGTTCAGCGCCAGCGCCGCTTTCAACTGGGCGCGGTAGACCGGCCCAGTCACCTCCCGCACGCCCAGCGTGGCCAGGTGCGGATTCTGAATCTGGGCGTCCAGCAGCGCAAAACCGCGCGCGTGCAAATGCCCCGCCAAGCCAATCAGAGCCGCCTTGCTCCCGTTGGTGACACGGTGAAACTTGCTTTCGGCAAAAAAGACGCCACCCAGCGCCAGCCCCAGCACTCCGCCGGCCAGCTCAGGGCCGCGCCACGCCTCAAAGGAGTGGGCCAGCCCTGTGTCGCGCAGTTGCAGATAGATGGCCGCCAGATCGTCACTGATCCACTGGCCGTCACGCGGTGGGCTGCCCGGCAATTCGCCCCGGCAGCCGGCCAGCACCTCGGGAAAGGCCGTATTCAGCCGCAGCTCAAAGTGTTTCAGGTCGCGGCGCAGGCGGCGGGGAACGTGCAGGCCCTCCGCTTCGGTCAGCGGCACCAGGGCGCGCTCCGGCACGGTGTAAAACTGAAGGCCGTCGCCGTTGTCCATCAGAAAAGCGCCGCCTGCATAGGCGCGCGCCACCTCGCGGGTCAGGGGGTCGGGATGACGCAGGAAAAAGGAGGCGGCAAGCACAACCTAGCGCGGGTACAGCACAGCCTGGGTGCAGCGGAACAGCGCCATCAGCTTGCCGCCTGAGCCGGTCACTTCGGCGTCCCAGACCTGGGTGGTGCGCCCGGTGTGAACGGAGCGGGCCTCGCAGGTCACCAGGCCCTCGCGGGCGGTGCCCAGGTGGTTACTCTTCAGTTCAATGGTAGTAAAACCGTTGGCGCCTTCGGGCAGCAGCAACCGGGTGCCGTAGCCGCAGGTGGTATCGGCCAGCGCGACCACGGTGGCCGCGTGCAAAAAGCCGTTGGGCGCCAGCAGGTTGGGGCGCACGGTCAGTTCGCTGCGCAGCAGTCCACGCTCGACATGGGTAAAGCGAATGCCCATCAGGCCTGGCAGGAAATCGGCCCCCAGAGCGTTCAGCATTTCTGGGCTGGGCAGCAGCGTCAGGTCGGACATGCCGCCCAGCGTACCCCGAGATGAGACGCGGTCATGAGGAGGCTGCTTGAAGGACACCGGCCAAGCTCCTGCGCTCTGCACTGGTCAATCCTCCAAATCATGGTCATCAGACTGTTCAAATTCGACTCGGGCTGGGCCAAGATCACGCTGGGCGCGGGGCCAGTTCTCAGCGCCGAAGCCACCATGAAGGCCCGCCTCTCCCCCGCGCTAGGCCAGCGCCTGAAAGACCAGATTCTGGCGGGCGAGATGGAATTGTAGAACCCTACTCGCCCTAGACTGGCCCGCTGGTCTCCATGAAAACCAGTAATGACCTGACCAGCCTGATTCTGAACAAAGCCAAGTAAGGGCACTTGCCTTACGCGAGCGGCCTGTCAATGAAGGTGACAGGCCGCTCGCCTCCCCAGGCACAGCCACCTCTCTTCACCAATGGCAGCGGGGCCGCTGTGGCTTTGCCGGACGCGCCTAGAATGGGAGGGTGCGTCTGGACTCGCTCTCCACCCTGAATTACCGGAACCTCGCCCCCTGTACGCTGCGCTTTCCAGCCGGCGTGACGGGCGTGTTCGGAGAGAACGGCGCCGGCAAGACCAATCTGCTGGAAGCGGCCTTTCTGGCCCTGACCGGGCAGACGGACGTGACGCGCCTGGAACAGTTGGTCCAGAGCGGCGAAACCGAGGCCTACGTGCGCGCCGACCTGGAATCTGGCGGCAGCCTGAGCGTGCAGGAGGTGGGCCTGGGGCGCGGGCGGCGCCAGCTGAAACAGGACGGGGTCAGGGTCCGCACCGGCGACCTGCCGCGCGGCAGCGCCGTGTGGATTCGCCCGGAGGACAGCGAACTGGTGTTCGGGCCGCCGGCCGGCCGCCGAGGCTACTTAGATTCCCTGCTGTCACGCCTCAGCGCCCGCTATGCCGAGCATCTGGCGCGCTACGACCGCACCGTGTCGCAGCGCAACGCGGCCCTGCGGGGCGGCGAAGAATGGGCCATGCACGTCTGGGACGACGCCCTGGTGCGCCTGGGCACCGAGATCATGACCGTGCGCCGCCGCGCCCTGGTGCGCCTGAATGAGCTGGCCGCCGAGGCCAATACGGCGCTGGGCAGCCACAAACCCCTGACCCTGGCCCTGCAGGAATCCACGACCCCCGAGACCTACGCCGCCGACCTGGCCGCGCGCCGGGGAGAAGAATTGAGCCGAGGCTCCACGGTCACTGGCCCCCACCGCGACGACCTCGCGCTGACCCTGGGCGGGCTGGCGGCGGGCGAATACGCCAGCCGGGGCGAAGGCCGCACGGTGGCCCTGGCCCTGCGGCGCGCCGAACTGGAACTGCTCGCCGAGCGCTACGGCGAGCGGCCAGTCCTGCTGATTGACGACTTCTCCGCCGAACTGGACCCTGGGCGCCGGGCCTTTTTGCTGGACCTGGCCGCCAGCGTGCCCCAGGCCATCGTGACGGGCACCGAGCGGGCCCCAGGCGCGGCGCTGACCATGCGGGCCCACGCGGGGCGCTTTACCCCGGAACAGGCCACCCCCGAACACACCCCTGTCCCCGAGCGGGCCGAGGTGACCCGGTGACGCGCGGGCGGCGCCTGAGCGGCCCACGGCGCCTAGGGGACCTGATGGGCGCCACACTGGGCACAGCGCGGCTGGCACGCGGGATTCAGCGGGCGCAGGCCATCTTGCTGTGGCCGCAGGCCGTGGGTCCAGACATCGCGCGCCTGACCCGGCCGCGCACCCAGCAGGGCAGCGTGCTGTTTATCGAGGTGCGCGACAGCGCCACGGCCCACCACCTCAGCATGCAGCGCCACCACTTTCTCAGGGCCCTGAATCCCCTGCTGGACACCCCGCTGACCGACCTGCGCTTCAGCGTGGGCACGGTGCGCGAGCCACCGGCCCCCATCACGCCGCCGCCCCTGCCCGCCCCGGACCGGGCGCGGGCGCGGCAACTGGTGCAGGGGGTGGGCGATGACCTGAAACCGGCGGCGCTGCGGGCCGCCGAAGCCATTACCCGCGCCCGGAAATGGCGCGAGGAACAGGGCTGGCGCCCCTGCCCAGTGTGCGGCGAGGCCAGCCGCGAGCAGCCCTGCCGCGCCTGCGACCTGACCCTGGCCGACCCCAACGTGCGCCGCGCCGCGCGTGCCCTGCTGCGCGCCCCCGAACGGCTGGACGCCCTGCGCGACACCATCGGCAACAGTGGCGTCAGCGCCGCGCGCCACCTGGCCCTAGAACAGCTGCGCGGACAGCTGAGCCTGCTGGCCCTGGAATGCGTGCGCAGCCCGGCACCCGCTGAACAAGAAGACGGCTACCGCGCCTTTCTGGAGCAGCAGGCGCTCGTATACCTGGCGCTCACGCTGGGCCGGCCCCGCACGGCGCTGCGCCGCTCAGACCGCGCGGCGCTGCCCGAGGCAGTGCGCCATGTCCTGAACGCCGGGCCAGGGCCAGCCGGACGGGAAGAAGGGCGGGCGTGAACGCTGGCAGGGGCGGTCTATGCTGGTGGGCATGACCCAGCCTCGCGGCCCGCAGCAGCCCACCTCTTCCGCGCCCGAGAGCGGCGCACAGTCCCACCGCGCCCGCGCGCCGCGCACGGTGCGGGCCGCCGTGCTGACCGTCAGCGACACCCGCACCCCCGAGACCGACGACAGTGGCGCCTACCTGCGCGCTCAGCTGGAGGCCGGCGGGCATGAAGTGGTGAATTACCGGGTGGTCCGGGATGACGCCGTGGACATCCGCTCAGCGCTGGTGGCCTTTTCGCGTGAGGCGGCGGTGGTGCTGTGTTCAGGCGGCACCGGGATTACAGGGCGCGACGTGACAGTGCCGGTGGTCGAGAGCATCATCACCAAACCCATTCCCGGCTTTGGCGAGCTGTTCCGCATGCTCAGCTACCAGCAGGTGGGCGGCGCCGCCATGCTGTCGCGGGCGGTGGCTGGCCTGGTGCGCGGCGCGGTCGTGTTCGCCATGCCCGGCAGCCTCAACGCCGTGCAGACCGCCTGGGACGGCATTCTGAAAGACGAAATTGGGCATCTGGTGTACGAACTGGAGCGCCAGGGCCAGCCCGGCGTGTTGACCGCCCCTGGACTGGCAACCTCTGGCGCCGCCAGCCCTAGCTTCTCTGGCCTGTCAGCCCCGGGAGTAGTGCCGATGCCCGGCACCGGGGGCGGCGCCGCCGCTGGCCTGGGCCGGCACCGCAAGAGCGACCGCGATGACTGAGCCGGTTTCAGGACCGGTGCAGCAGCTGGCCGCTTTACTGGCCCCAGGCGAGCTGACCACACCGCTGCTGCTCGTTACGGCCCTGATTGCGGGGTACTGGCTGCTGCGGATTGGGCAGGCGGCGCGCCGCAGTCTGATTCCGCGCGCAGCCCTATGGGCGGTTCCTGGCCTGGCCCTGCTGCTGCTCGCCCCGGTACTGGATGTACCCGCCCTGTTCGGGCTGGGGGCGGCCCTGCTGCTGCTGGCCGAATACTGGCCCGCGGCCTTTGTGCCCGCGACGCGCCGCCTGGATACGGGCTGGCCGCTGGTGGGGCTGCTGGTAGGAGGCGGGGCCACCGTCAGCGCGTGGCGCGGCGGCGACGCCGTGCTGCTGGCCGTGGTGGGCACGGTGCTGCTGCTGAGTGTAGGGGGCCTGCTGAGCGCAGCGCTGTTCCGCGCGCCGGCCAGCCGCGCGCCGCTGGGGTTTGGATCGCGCTGGAAGACGCCGGTCACGCCCCCCTGGCCCGAACTGAGCGTGACCTTGTCCGAGCGGGGCGCGCACCTGCGCAACGTGTCTGGCGGCCGCCTGCGCGTGGCCGGCTGGTCACCCGCCGGGGTGAATGCCTGGTACCGCGTGCGCACCGAGACCGGCGAAGCACTGGCCGAACTAGCGGCCGGCCAGGAGGCGGTGCTGCCTGTCAGCGTCTACGATTCAGGGGTGCGCGTGTGGTACGCCCCAGCCCGCACCCAGGCCACCCACCTGTTCCGGGCCGACTGGACCCCCCCGGCCTACGCGGAGCACCGTGTCCTGAATTGAATATGTAAGCCAACTGTGCGCCTGAACGAGACGGCCGCAGAACTACCAATACGCCTGTGGGTGCTCTCCTCTTCTTCGTCTGGAGACCAGGCCACTCTTCTCCAACGGATTCTGTCCGTAACGCCAACAAATCGGGAAGACCCGCTGTGCAGACTCTACGCCCGGAACCCGCTTGTTCTCCCCCTCACTTCGTTCGAATTTCATCGTTTATACAAACGGTTCAATCCGAGTCCGTAGAACAGCCACCCCTGCTCTCCCTCCACATGAGGGACGTCTCACGCCACTCTTCATGAAGCGGGCTATGGTGGACCTATCGTGAGTCTGGTGTTCGAGTGGTCGGCGCTACGCGCCCTGACAGAAGAAAAGGGCACGGGCGGTCTGCTGCGCCAGTCACCGGACGACTTCCGGGTCGAGGAGCTGCCGGCCTATCCCCTATTGGGCGAGGGCGACTTTCTGTATGTGCAGCTGGAAAAAACCGGGCACACCACCGCCCATGTGCTGCGCGAATTGAGCCTGCAACTGGGGGTCAAAGACCGTGATATCGGCGTGGCGGGTCTCAAAGATCGCCACGCGGTCACAACCCAGTGGCTCAGTCTGCCGGCCAAAGCTGAAGGCCGCCTGGAGCAGTTTGCTCTGGACGGCGTGCGGATTCTAAACCTGACACGCCACACGAACAAGCTGGGCCTGGGGCACCTGCGGGCCAACCGCTTCACCGTGCGGGTGCGCGGGGCGGCGGGTCAGGCCGAGGCGGCGGCGGCCCTCCTGGCCACGCTGGAGCAGCGCGGCGTGCCCAATTACTTTGGGCCGCAGCGCTTTGGGCTGGGTGGCCTGAACGCCGAAGAGGGCCTGCGGGTGGTGCGCGGCGAGTCGCGGGTCCGTGACCCACGGGTGCGCCGGTTTCTGACCACCGCCCTGCAAAGCGTGGTGTTTAACGCCTTTGTCAATCTGCGCCTGGAGGCCGGCGTCTTTGACGCCCTGCTCGCGGGCGATATGGCCAAGAAACACGACACCGGGGGCGTCTTTCTGGTGGAGGACGCCGCCCTGGAAACCCCACGCGCCGCACGTGGCGAGGTGAGCGCCACCGGCACGCTCTTTGGCAAGAAGGTGCGGCCCCTGACGGCCGAGGCCGGACAACTGGAACAGGCCGCGCTGGGCGCCCTGGGCCTGACCCCTGAGATGTTTCTGTCCCGCAAGGGCGACCGCCGCCTGACGCGCGTGTTTTTGCAGGAGGCGACCACGCACCCCGAACCCGACGGCTTTACCGTGGCCTTTACCCTGCCGCGCGGCAGCTTTGCCACCAGCGTGCTGCGCGAGATCATGAAGACCGACGTGGACGCACCCGGCGCTCACCCAGACACGCCAGAGGATGACGCCCTGCTGGACGACGCTGGTGCAGAGGTGGTGGCGTGAGGCGCGCCGCCCTCCTCCGAACGGCGCTGGCCGTGCTGACTGGCGTGGCCACCCTGCGGCCCGCGCAGGCCGCTGCCCCCACCCTGATCCTGAAACTGACCCACGGCGGCGCCCTGCTGACCGGCGCCCTAAGCGTGACCCGCGCTGACGAACTGACTGGCGTCTGGAGCAGCGTGGGGCGCGCCCGAATGCTGCGCTGCGCCCCCCGCTGCGAGGTGGTCAGCGGCCTGCCCGTGCAGGGCGTGCTGACGCTGGGCGAGTCCAGCGGCTACCGCGTGGTGCTGGGCGGCAACTTCAAGGTGGGCCAGAAGGTCAGCCTGGTGCTGCGCTACCGCAACGCGCAAATTACCAACGTTATGGCCACGGTCGCCCGCTGAGAGGGGCACCCAGAGCCCTCCTGAGTTTCTCGGCTTGAAGACGAATAATCCGGGTTTAACGGCATTTGCCTACCTTCGGGCAAGACCACTGTGAGGCCTGACGCCCAGCAGCGCCGGGCCTTTCTGGCCGCCGCATATGGCCCACTGGGTCAGCGCGTCTCTCTGGACGGAGAGTCAGCCGGGGTCTGGCCGACCTGGGCCACGCCGGGCACCCGCTGGGCCATCGTGACCGCCTGGAATCCGGCGGGAAGGCGGCAGAGCAACCGGGCCAATGAGACGGCGCAAGCGGCCTTGCGGCGGCAGGTCGCGCGGTGGGCGCCGCTGCCAGGGGTAAACGGCGAGGGTCCGTGGCGTGAACCCAGTGTGGTGCTGCGCGGGCTTTCTGTGCGCGAGGCCGCCGCCCTGGGCCGCGCTGCCAGGCAACTGGCTGTGGTCTACGGCGTGGGCCGACGCGCCGCGCTGGTATGGCTGGACGGAGATCAGGTCCGGGTTGAGCGGGCCTGGACCCAGCTGGAAGCCACAGGGGCCTGAAGGCCCAGCACCACTCTGTACCGGTCCTGCGAAGCCCCCGCAGCGCATCCCCACACCCTAATGGGTCTGGTTGACTGCCGTGGGCCAGCGCAGACCGGGGTACGGCCTCTTCCATCCACACATCAAAGGAGAACTGATTGGTTAACGCTGCGCTGGGACGCCCGTTGTCTTCTCTTCGCTCTGCTGCGCCGCTCGCCCATTCCGGTCGTTTCGGCCAATGCTGAGGTCGGAGCCTGTGCTGTACGGCCCCATCTGATTTCAGTTCAGATCGGATATCCATAGATCTGGAGCCCGTCTTCATCTCTCCACGAGACTACGCAACCCTCGTCTTTTATTGACCTAGAAAGCCTCTCCAAACAAGCGGGTTATCCAGCCACCCCTTCTGCTTCTGGCACCTTCTTGTGCCCCAGCGGTATACTGCCCGCTTGTGACGCTGGACGCGACCGACGCCATCTCGCCGCTGGGGGTGCTGCCCGTGGCGGGGCCGACGTGCATCCATCTGCCCCTCAATATCTCCCCGCAGGAGCTGGCCCGCTACGCCGTGGGGCTGGCCAACGCACGCGGCGGCACCGTGCTGGTGGGCACAGATGTCCTGAATGCTGGCACCCCTGAGCGCGACGCCAGCGAACTGCATCCCCTGATGGTCACCCACGCCATCTTTGAGTTGTCGGGAGGCCGCCTGACTGTCAACGTGCAGCACCACCGTCTGCCCGGCGGCCTGAAGGTGCTGATGGTTTTCGTGCCGCACGCGCCGTATGTGCTGGCGGCGCCCGACGGCTCGGTCATCGCCTGGGACGGCGCGCATCTGGTGCCGGTCACGCCCTCGGCCGCCGAGCCGGTGGCAGACCAGGACTACACGGCGGTCGTGCCGCCCGACGCCTCGCTGGCCGACCTGGACCCCGCCGAGGTGGCGCGGCTGCGCGCGCTAGGGCGGCGGGCCAGTGCGTCCAACCTCCCTGACCTGGACTTTCTGCGCGAACTAGGTCTGCTGGTGCCCAGCGGCGGCGCGCTGCGGCCCACGCTGGCGGCCATTTTGCTGGCCGGCACCCCGGCGGCGCTGCGGGCGCATGTCCCCCAGGCCGAGGTCTGCTTTTACCATCACGCGACCTCCGACCCCGAATTTCAGTTCCGGGAGGACCTGCTGCGGCCCATTCCGGCGCTGCTGACACGCCTGGCCGAACTGATTCAGGCCAGAAACCGCTTCACGCCAGTGCAGGTGGGCCTCTTCCGCATTGAGGTCTGGGAACAGGACGAGGTCGTGTACCGCGAGGCGCTGCTCAATGCCCTGACCCACCGTGACTACACGCTGCGCGACGCCGTGCATGTCCACTATTTTCCCGACCACCTGGACATCATGAATCCAGGCGGGCTGCCGGGCGGGATCACACCGGGCAACATCCTGCGTCACCAGCCCAAGCGGCGTAATCCGCTGCTGGCCGAGGTGCTGTCGCGCCTGGGACTGGTAGAGCGTGCGGGTGTGGGCGTGGACAAGATGTACTCGCTGATGCTGCGGCACGGCAAAGAGCCGCCCGAGTTCACCACCTATCCCGACGCCGTGACCCTGTCGCTGCACTCGCCGGGCTTTGACGCCGAGTTCGTGCGTTTTGTGGCCCGTAAGCAGGAAGACATGCAGACCCTGTCGCTGGACATGCTGATCGTGCTGTCGGTGCTGGCCCGCGAGGGCGAGGCCACGCGCGCCTGGCTGGCCCGCGCCCTGCAACTGCCCGAAGACCGCACCCCACGGCTGCTGCGCGGCATGGAAGACCACGGCCTGATTGAGAAAGCCGGGGTCGGGCGCGGCATCGCCTACGTCCTGAGCGGCGAGGTTCAGGCGGCGCTGGGACGTGCGGCGCGGCCTTCAGCTGCGGCAGACCGCCGCATGGACCATGAGCCGCCGGCACCGCCACCTGTTGCGCCTGTAACAACAGCCCCCCCTGTGGAGCCCCGGCTCCCCGTGCGCCTGACGCGCGAAACCAGTGGCCCCACGGGCGCCGAAGTGCGTGCCGTGGCCCTGGCCCTGGCCCGCGAGCAGGGCCGAGTCAGGAATGTCGATGTGCGCGAGGCCTGCGGTCTGAACACCCAGCAGGCCTGGCGCGCCCTGCGGCATCTGGTGCAGGGCGGCCTGCTGCGCAAATTAGGTACCGGCACCCGCGACGCCGCCTATGAATTGGTGGACGCCCCCCGACCAGCCACTTCGTGAACAGAAAAGCTGGGCAAAGCCAGCGGGCAAAAGCCTTCTAACCACAGGGTCTCTCGGCTGAGCTGACCGCCCTGGGCCAGATCCTTGCACGACGCACAGGCCCATCCTCACCCTCTTGAGTCAGGATGGAACTGTTTCCATTGACAGGCTAGAACCGGGCGTGTACGCTGAGCCTCACCAGAATTGAAAGATGTGGAACCGCTTCACAGAAGAGGCGGGCCGGGCCTGACCGGCACCCACCAAGGGGGATGCATGAAGAAAGCTATTGCGTTCATCAGCCTGACGGCGGCCATCGTGGCCAGTTCTCAGGCCAGCGCCGTTACCATCACCCTGGCCTGCGGGGCCGTGGGCCAGGAGCTGCAGCTGTGCCGCGAGGGCGCTGCGCGCTGGGCCAAGAAGACGGGCAACACCGTCAAAATTTTCGAGAGCCCCAACCTCACCAACGACCGCCTGGGCCTGTATCAGCAGCAGCTCGCCGCCAAGAGCAGCGACATTGACGTCTACCAGCTGGACGTGGTCTGGCCGGGCCTGCTGTCGCAGCACTTTGTGGACCTGAAGGGCAAGGTGCCCACCAACGAAATCAACGCCCACTTCAAGGGCATCATTGACGCCAACACCGTCAACGGCAAACTGGTGGCTCTCCCCTGGTTTACCGACGCGGGCCTGCTGTACTACCGCACCGACCTGCTGAAGAAGTACGGCTTCAGCGCCGCGCCCAAAACCTGGACCGAGATGGCCCTGATGGCCAAGAAGATTCAAGACGGCGAGCAGAAGACCAACAAGGCCTTTGCCGGCTACGTGTGGCAGGGCAAGAACTACGAGGGCCTGACCTGCGACGCCATGGAGTGGCTGGTCTCCTTTGGCGGCGGCACGATTGTGGACGCCAAGGGCAACATCACGATTAACAACGCCCAGGCGGCCAAGGCGCTGGACACCGCTGCCAGCTGGGTCAAGAGCATCAGCCCCGCCGGCGTGACCACCTACGACGAGGAAGCCGCGCGCGGCATCTTCCAGGCGGGCAACGCCGCCTTCATGCGCAACTGGCCCTACGCCTGGGCACTGGGTCAGGGCGCCGACAGCAAGGTCAAGGGCAAGATCGGCGTGGCGCCGCTGCCCAGTGGCGGCAGCCGCAACGCCGCGACCCTGGGCGGCTGGCAGCTGGGCGTCAGCAGCTACTCCAAGAACCAGGCGGCCGCCATTGACCTCGTGCGCTACCTGGCCGGCCCCGCCGAGCAGAAGATCCGCGCCATTGAAGGGGCTTACAACCCCACCCTCCAGAGCCTGTACAAAGACAAGGACGTGCTGGCCAAGAACCCCTTCTTCGGCAGCCTGTACAACGTCTTCACCAGCGCTGTGGCCCGGCCTTCCGGTCCCACCAAGAGCAAGTACAACCAGGTGTCGCAGGCCTTCTCCTCTGCCGTCAGCGATGTCCTGAGTGGCAAGAGCAAGGGTCAGGCTGCTGTGACCAAGCTGGCGACCGACATCGCCCGCATCAAGGGCCGGGGCTGGTAAGCCTCTGCGGTGGGGCTGCCTGGCCCCACCACTGCGGGGACGCCCAGCTACCGGGTGTCCCCTTTTCCATTCCAGTCACTGGACTGACCCTGTCCAGCTGCCCAGGCCGCCGGTGGGGTTCGCCCGGCCGCCCCGTTGTTCACCAGGAGGTTTTCCCGAACATGACTGTTCAAACCACTGCCCCGGCCCGGCCGACCCGCACGCGCGGCATTGAAGCTGCCCGCGCGCGCCAGGCCATCTGGCTGCTGCTGCCCACCCTGATTGCCATTGCGCTGGTGGCGGGCTATCCGCTGTACCGCACCTTCTATTTCTCGCTGTTCGAGGCCAACCTGACCAGCCCCGAGCAGCGCACCTTCCTGGGGCTGGGCAACTTCTGGTTTACCACCGAAGACGGCATTGCGCTGGGCTTTCTACAAGACCCCAAGTGGTGGGGCGCCGTCAAAAATACCCTGCTGTTTACGGTGGTGTCGGTCTTTTTAGAAACCGTGTTCGGGATGATTATCGCGCTGGTGGTCAACAGCGCCTTCAAGGGGCGCGCCCTGCTGCGCACCGCCATGCTGGTGCCCTGGGCCATTCCCACGGTCGTCTCGGCGCAGATGTGGGCCTATCTCTACAACGACTCCTTTGGCCTGATTGGGCGCGGCATTCTAGGGGGCCAGGCGGTGCTGGCCAATACGGACACCGCCATCTGGGCGCTGGTCGCCGTGGATGTCTGGAAAACCACCTCGTTTATGGCGCTGCTGATTCTGGCTGGGCTGCAAAGCCTGCCGGGCGACATGTACGAGGCCGCTGACATGGACGGCGCCAGCAAGTGGACCCAGTTCTGGAAGTTGACGCTGCCACTGCTGCGCCCGGCCTTGCTGGTGGCGCTGGTGTTCCGTAGCCTCGACGCCCTGCGCGTGTTTGACGTGATGTCGGTGATGCTGGGCAACGTGAACGCCGCCGCCACGTCTATGACCGGCTACGCCCGCCAGGCCCTGATTGACAACCAGTTGCTGGGCCTGGGCAGCGCCGTCAGCGTGGCGGTGTTTCTCATCATCATGGTGATTGTGGTGATGTACGTCACCGCCTTCCGCGTGAAGTTCGACTGAGGGGCCAGGGAGACACCCATGAACCTGAAAACGACCAACCCGGCCCTGTATTACCTGCAACGCCTGGCCTTTTATCTGCTGGTGCTGGTGATTGCGCTGTACCTGCTGGCCCCTTTTTTCTGGGCTGTGCTGACCAGTCTGCGCTCGGCGGGCGACCTGTTCCTGACCCCAGCCGAGTTCATCGCGGCGCCCACGACTTTTAACAACTACGTGCAGGTTTTTGGCAATCCCAACTTTCAGCGCGGGCTGCTGTACAGCCTGATCGTGGCGGTGGGGTCGGTGTTGGTCAGCCTGCTGCTCGGCTCGTTTGCGGCCTACGCGCTGGGCCGCTTCCGCTTTAAGGGCAAAGCCATCGTGCTGTACGTGATTCTGGCGGTCAGTGTCTTTCCGCAGATTGCCGTGCTGGGCGGGCTATACACCCTGATTGGCAACCTGGGCCTATACAACAACCCCCTGGGGCTCATCCTGTCGTACCTGATTTTTACTATTCCATTTACGGTGTGGGTGCTGACCAGCTTTGTGCGCGACATTCCCGCCGAATTAGAAGAGGCCGCGTTGGTGGACGGCGCGTCTCCTTTGCAAACGCTCTTTCTGGTGCTGTTTCCGGTCATGATGCCGGCATTGGTGACCACTGGCCTCCTGGCCTTTATCAATGCCTGGAACGAATACCTGTTTGCCCTGACCTTTACCAGCACCAACCGCACGACACCCGTGGTGATTGCCAACTATTCCGGCGCCACCCAGTTTGACCAGCCGTGGGGGCCGATTATGGCCGCCAGCATCGTGGTCACGGTGCCGCTGATTATTCTGGTGCTGGTGTTCCAGCGCAATATCGTCTCGGGCTTGACTGCCGGTGCTGTGAAAGGCTGAAGACAAACCAGCAATCAGCCATCAGAAAGCGCCGCCCAAGGTAATGGGACGGCGCTTTCCTTCAGTTCAAGTGGCTTTCAGTCACCAGCGCGGCGCCGTAAGCCACCCCCACGTCGCGCAGCAGTTGCCGCGCCAGGGTCAGAAGGGCGTCCTCGCTGGTGTCTTCCAGACGAAAAACCCCCTCTGACCCGTATTCACCCTGAAAGGCGCCGTTCAAACGGCGCACCCGCACCAACACCTCACACAGCCCCAGCCGCAGCCAGGCCGCATGAAAACTGCCGTTGGGCGGGGGCCGGAGGCGCACCGTAGGGTCCAGAGTGAAGTCGAGGGTGACGTTGTTGAGCGGCAGCCCTGGCCCACTGGCCGTTCGCAGGGCGTGGTAGAGGGCATTGAGGAAGGCCTCGCACGCCCGCTGCTCGGCCTGACGCGCGGCGGCGTGGCGGCGAATGACCGCCTGCAGCTCGTCAAATTCGCTCATGGGCGCCGGGCCCGCAGGCGCGGTTTAGCTGTTCTGGCTGTCACTGTCGCCCATGTTGGTGCTGGGCGGGTCGCTGGCGTCCATACTCTGGGTCATGGCGATGTCCTGCTTGTCCAGCCCCTCCCGGCGGTATTCGGCTGGGGACTTGTTCTCGGCGTCTACGGCGGCGTCAATCTGGGCTTCAGGGTTCTGACGCCCCATGAACTGCAGGTCCACGTTGCTGATTTCGGTCTCGCTCTTGGTGTGGTCCGTGTGGCCTGTCTGGTCGTCAGCCGTGGGGGCCGTGCGGTCGTCGTGGTTGGTCATGGCGTTACGCTACCGCGCCTGCGCTGGGCGGCAGCTGAACGCCTTCTTCATGCAGCTTTAGACGCATGGTCCAACCGGCAAAAGCTGACGGCCTGGGAGACTTCGCCCAGACGCCTTCCATCTGCCGTGTCTACAGATCGGGCAAGCACCCATAGGCTGTCGAGGCGCGCAGCCCTTCAACGCCAAAGCTGACAGTGGCAGCCAGTTTTACTCAAGGGATCAAAGCTTCCCACTGCATTCCACTGCTGCTGTCTGTTGAGGTCGCGTTCGCCTCAGAGCGATTCAATGTAGCTGCTCTAGGTCCCGCTGTGGGCGCCCCTTCTGCCCCGGAGCTGGTAGCACTTCACAGTTTTAACCTTGAGATAGAGCGGCGTCTCCCCTCTCTTTCAGCTGCTTCTGCCTACGCGCCCAGCTTGAGTACACTCTGGTTACCGCGCAGCACATACACCAGCACGCCCAGGCCCGCCAGCACGGCGGCGCGGCGTTCGAGGTCGCGCACATCGTCTGGCGGGGCGCTCCACTGGCGCCGGGGCTGCTCGCCGGGTTCCAGATAAAACCCCTCGGGCAGAGCCACCAGACTGACGCGGCTGGCTGTGGCCCGCGCCCGCAGCGCCTGCTCGACCAGCGCCAGGGCCGGGTTGGCACTCAGAATCACCAGATTGCCCCCAGCCCGGATGGGCGGCAGCTGCGGGGGGCCCTGGGTGGGGGCCAGGCGGGCCAGGGTTCCCAGAGCCGCGCGGAGCGACTGAGGGTCGCGGCCGGTCGGCACCGGGGCCGCGCCTGTCGTCACCGCCACCGGCAGATTCAGGGCCAGGGCCTCCTGCACCAGACTGGCGCCCAGGCGCGCGGCGCTGTCGGCGTAAACCTCGCCGCCCCCACTGGTGTCCACAAACACCGTGACGCTGCTGGCGGCCGTGCGGTCCAGTTCGCGCACAGTCAGGGTACCGCTGCGGGCCGACAGGCGCCAGTGAACGCGGGCCGGCGGGTCTCCAGGCACATACTCGCGCGCGCCCCGCAGGCTGATGGGGTCGTCCAGCCCCAGAGTGCGGCTCAGGCCCCCCTCGCTGAGCAGGGGCCGCAGCAGATCGGGCAGCCGCAGGCCGTGAGTACCCGGAAACACGTCCAGGGTCGTGGCGGGCGCCTTCAGGGGCGCGCTGTGCCAGAACAGCCCCAGCGGGTCTGACCAGGCCAGGGTGGCGCCCGGCCAGACAAACGTGCCGCGCCGGTTGAAGCGCACCGTGGTGTGCAGCTCGCGCTCGGTGTGGCCCAGGTGCAGGGCGCCCAGCTGCACCTCCTGGCCTGGCACGACGGCGCGCGGCGCAGGGTCATGGACCACCACCCGCAGGGGGCGGCGACTACGGACTGTGACGCGCACAGTCAGCGGCCGGCTCTGGCCTTCAAAAGCCGTGGCGACCACCTCACGGGCTAGTGAGACCTGGGGCGGCCGGCGCGACCCCCACCACAGCGCCAGCACCCCAACTCCCACCAGCGCCAGATACAGCAGGGCGGCCAGCAGCAGGCTCATGCGGGCACAGGCTCGCTGGGCGCCCCTCCGGTGGGGGCAGGCTCGGCGGGCACTGGCTCCTGACGCAGCACTTCCTGCACAATCGCCTCTGCGGGCTGGCCCTGGAGGCGCGCTTCAATGTTCAGGCTCAGGCGGTGGGACAGCACAGCCACCGCCACGCGCTGCACATCGTCAGGCGTGACGAACGCACGGCCCGACAGCCAAGCGAGCGCCTGCGCTGACCCCTGAAGGCCCAGGCTGGCCCGTGGCCCGCCGCCCAGAGCGACACTGGCGTGTGCGCGGGTGGCCCGGCTCAGGCGCGCGATATAGTCCTGCACCGCCCCCGAGACAAACACACTGCGCACGGCGCTCTGAGCCGCCAGCAGGTCGGCGGGTGTCACCACTGCCCGCAGCGAGGTGATGGGATGTTCCCCCTGAAGGCGGGCGAGCATCTGCACTTCCTCCTCCACCGAGGGATACCCCACCGACAGGCGCAGCAGAAACCGGTCCAGCTGCGCTTCGGGCAGACGGTAGGTCCCCTCGTGTTCCACTGGATTTTGCGTGGCGATCACCACGAATGGCCGGGGAAGAAGGTGGGTCACGCCAGATTCGGTGACCTGACCCTCACCCATCGCCTCCAGCAGCGCGGCCTGGGTCTTGGGCGTGGCGCGGTTAATTTCATCGGCCAGCAGCACCCCCGTAAAGATGGGGCCGGGGACGAATTCAAATTCACCTGTGGCGGGCCGGAACACGCTGACTCCGGTCACGTCGCTGGGCAGCAGGTCCGGGGTGAACTGCACGCGCCGAAAGCCCAGCCCCAGCGACACGGCCAGGGCGCGCGCCAGCATGGTCTTGCCGGTGCCAGGCGCGTCTTCAAGCAGCACATGCCCGCCAGCCAGAATGCCGGCCAGCGCCAGGTGGGTCACGTCTTCCTTGCCCACCAGCACCTGGGCAACGCTGCGGAGCACCGCGCGGGCAAATTCGGGGGTGGAAGGCAGAGGGGCAGTCTGGGTCATGGGGTGGCCTCGGGTGGGGTCAAGGTAGGGGCGATAGTCTGGATGGTGTGGGCGGCGGCCTCGGCGGCTTCAGCGGTCTGGTCGGTCAGCTGGCCGCCGTAGCGCACCGGTTCGTACGCGGCAGTCAGGGTGTGCAGGGACGCGGCCAGGCTGGGGTGCCCGCCGGTCAGGCGCGCCGCATACAGGGCTGGGGTTTCGTGGGGGGCGCGGCCCAGGCCGGCGTCGGCCAGGGCGCCCAGGGCCGCGCGGTAGGCCTGCCGGACGCGGTGAAGGGGCTGAGCTTCGGCCGGGTCAGCGGGCGTGGCCGCTTCCTCAGTAACGTCGCCGGATAGAGAATCAGGCCGCAGCTTCAGCCGCAGCAGCCAGACGCCCATAGCCAGAAACACGATGGCCGTGAGCCACGGCAGCAGCTGAAGCAGTGGCAGTAGCGAGAATCTGGCGGCTGTCAGCTGCCCTTCTGGCCCACTGCTCCGCCCACCTTGGATTATGGTCGCTGCTGGGGGAATTGCCCCGCCACCAGCCCCGCCGCGCCAGAGCAGCACACCTGTGACCAGCCAGGCTATTCCCAGGACCAGTAACCCCACGATCATCAGGATCTCGGCTGGGTGGGGAGGGCTCTGGCGCCGTCCCCGCCCCTGAAACAACCGGGCAGCCCCCACAAGGCACAGCAGCCCCGCCAGAAGCGTCAATTCTGCCGGGAAGCCCAATTGCCCCAGGTCCATCACTGGGGAGGGCTGAGCCATGACCTGCCCACCTGTTCCTCCCCTCTCTGCGCGGCCCACTGGACCAGATTGCGGCCGAGTGTCTGTGCGCGGCGGCGGCTCGGAGGTGACGGTGTCGAGCTGAACAGCTGACCACACAGGCGGCGCTGGAGGAAGCAACGCGGCCAACAGGACTAGACCGAGTAACCCGGCCCCCAGCAGACTCCACCAGCCAGGGGGGGCCGAAGAGGTCAGGTCTGCCGCTTTCTGGTCTTGCCGCGCCAGGGCGCCGCCAAAAAGAGCCACCAGCACGAGGGGCTGAGGAAACAGCGCCCCTATGAGCAGAGGGGCCAGCAAGCCGCGCCGCTGGCCTTCTTCCAGCGTATTGATGCCCCAAGTCAGGACGAAACCCAGGACACTCAGCAGCAAGTACTGTGCGCCCAGCGTCAGCAGGTCACTTGGCTGACCTTGGCTTAAGGCGCTGGGCAGCGCGGTCAGGAGGTTCAGACCCAGAATGAGCTGGGTAATCAGCACCCGGCCCTGCGCCCACACCGGCCAGCGCACGCCAGCCGCCAGCAGCGCACACAGCGCCGCAGTGGTCCACAGCGGCAGCGCGCCGGCCAGGCACAGGGGCAGCAGGGCCACGCCGTACCGCAGCCACCGCCCAGCCATAGGCCGCGTAGGCGCGGCGGTCACCACAGGCGTCCAGAGTCAGCACCAATCATGTCTGACGGAGGATACGCGCTCGGCGGCGCCTTGGTTTCCACACTTGCCGCCCAAAAGCGCCGCCCCGACACCAGTGCAGGTGCGGGGCGGCAGAGGAGCTGAGGCTTAATCGAGGAAGTCGCGCAGCTTGCGGGTGCGGCTCTCGTGGTACTTGAGCTTGCGCAGCGCCTTGTTTTCAATCTGGCGAATGCGCTCGCGGGTCACGCTGAAGCGCTGTCCCACTTCTTCCAGCGTGTGCTCTCGGCCGTCTACGAGCCCCTTGCGAAACTTCAGGACCATCGCCTCGCGCTCGGTGAGCTTGGAGAGGGCCTTTTCCAGTTCCTCGGACAGCAGCGTCTTGGCGGCGTTCTCGACAGGGCTGTCGAGGTTCTCGTCGGGAATGAAGTCGCCGTAGAAGGAATCCTTCTCGTCCCCGATGGGGGTTTCGAGCGACACCGGCTCCTGGCTGACTTTCTGCACTTCCTCGACCTTGGCGGCGTCCCAGCCGGGGCCCATCGCCTCGGCAATCTCCTCGTAAGTCGCCTCGCGGGAGAGTTCCTGCTGCAACTGGCGCGCGGTACGGGTCAGCTTGTTGATCGTTTCGACCATGTGCACCGGAATGCGGATGGTGCGGGCCTGGTCAGCAATGGCGCGGTTGATCGCCTGACGAATCCACCAGGTCGCGTAGGTGGAGAACTTGTAGCGGCGGCGGTACTCGAACTTCTCCACCGCGCGAATCAGACCCTGGTTGCCTTCCTGAATCAGGTCCAGAAAGCCCAGGCCGCGCCCGGTGTATTTCTTGGCAATCGAGACCACCAGGCGGAGGTTGGCTTCAATCAGGCCCTGGCGGGCCGCGGCGCCGTCTTCCATCTGACGCATCAGGCGGCGGCGGCCCCGGTCATCCAGGTCAAGGTCCTCGTCCAGCACCTTGCGGGCTTCCTCGCCTTCTTCAATGCGGCGGGCCAGCGCAATTTCTTCTTCCAGCGTCAGCAGCGGCACCCGGCCAATCTCGTGCAGGTACTGGCGCACCGGGTCGTTGGACACCGCGCGCGGCATGTCGTCGAAGTATTTCTCCTCGTCGTCATCCTGCGCGGCGGCCGCTGTGGTGCCCTCCTCGCCTTCCTCGCTCTCGGCGTCTTCCTCGTCATCGTCGAGGTCCTGCACCTCGATACTCTGACCGGCCAGGAACAACTGCATGTCCTCGAAGGCGTCAGGGCTTTCGGGGTCCAGCCCCGCCGCTTCCAGGGCGGCGGCCAGGGCTGTGGCGATGTCCTCGCTGGACAGCACGCCCGCTGCGCGGCCCGCTTTCAGCAGTTCCTGAATGCTAGGGTGCGCGTAGTAGGGCTTCTCGGCGGGACCACCCTTGACGGGCGCGGCCGGTTTGGCACTCTTGGCCGGTTTGGCAGCCTTAGCACTGGCTTTGGTCGCTGGGGCGGCCTCCACAGGCGCCGCAGGGCCCTCAGCAGGCAGGTCAGCGCTGGCCTCTGCGGCAGCCGCCGCCTTGGGCTTGGCCTCTGCTTTCTTCGTGGGTTTGGGGGCCGCCTTGGCGGTGGCCTTGGGGGCCGGCTTTTTGACAGGCGCCTCAGGTTTTTCGGTCACAGCGGGCTTGGCAGCCTGTGGGGCAGCT
This sequence comes from Deinococcus betulae, assembly GCF_020166395.1. Lineage (NCBI taxonomy): Bacteria > Thermotogati > Deinococcota > Deinococci > Deinococcales > Deinococcaceae > Deinococcus > Deinococcus betulae. The sequence goes on from NZ_JAIQXU010000001.1 coordinate 374,309, forward strand.
TTGGCCGGAACAGGGGCGCTATCGGAAGCAGGCTTAGGTGCACCTACACGGGCGCGGGTACGGACAGCGGCGGCTTTGGGCGCGGCGCCGTCAGGCTCGGGCGCGTCAACTTTCTTGCGGGTGCGAACGGGAGAATCTGCCATGCGGCCTCCTGTGGGGGTGCGTCTTGGGGCGAGGACATGCGGGCGGCGCGTGGGCAGGCACCCGGCGTCAGAACGGGTCAGTCTAGCAAACAGCGGCGCAGAGCGGGGGCAGCGAAGAAGCGGCGCGGAGCACAGTCACCGGGAGGCCAGGCCAGTCAGGGTGGTCATCAGGTCTCCTCTAGCAGAGACGAGCCGCACGCGGCGCAGCTGGTGCGGCCCGAACAACCTGGAACGCCCTGGGCAAGATGTCAGGCTAGGCGGCAACATTCGGAGCAGAGACAAGAGAGGCGGCGCAACACCAGAGCCGGGGCCAACAGGAAGATTACGAGGGAACCGGTCTACAGGTTCCCACACTCAGGCCGGGCGTGTGACGCTCAGAATCTTAAAGCCGCCTTCACGCCGCCGCTCACTGACTGCGCCGATAGCCGCCAGGTCGCGCTCGTAGGGCAGCGGCTCGTTGGCCACCAGATACAGGGTGCCGCCGGGGCGCAGGCGGCGGGCGGCGGCGGCCATGAATTCCCGCGCCACATCCAGCACTACGCCGCGCCCCACGTGAAAGGGCGGGTTGGTCAGGATGAGGTCGAAGGTGCGCTCTCCCAGGTCGGCGTCCACATCCGAATGAATGACCTCGCCGCTTAGGCCACTGGCATGCAGGGTGGCCTGGGCGCTGCGCACGCTGGCCAGGTCACCGTCCACCAGCACGGCCCGCGCGCTGCGCCGGGCGGCCCAGGCGCCGATCAGGCCGGTGCCGCAGCCCAGGTCCAGCAGGTCGCGGCCCTCCACTTCCAAGTCAGCCAGGGTGTCCAGCAGCAGGGCGGTGGCCTTGTCGGGCCGGGCGGCACTGAAGACGCCGGGGCCGCCCACCACCGTGACGCCGTAGGCCTCGTAGCCCTCGGGGGCGGGCAGTGGGGGCGTAGGGCCGGGGCGGCGCACCAGCCTCGCCACCCGCATCCCGCCGTCGCGGGCCACGGTCTCGCCGGCCCCGAAGGCCGCGCCGGCCTGACGGACGTAACGGTCAAAGCCCTTGTCACGGTCGCCGGCCAGGTACAGGGTGCCGCCGGGCGGCGTGCAGGCGTGCGCCCAGGCCACCTGCGCGGCGGCGTAGGCGTTGCCCCGGTCCCCGGCCAGCACCAGAGCCACTGTGCGGGCACGTTCGGGCCAGCGCCCGGTGAGGGGGTCGCCGGGCACGGCGGGTTCCGGGTCCAGGCCAGCGGCCCGCAGCGCGCGCAGGGCGGCGGCGCTGCCCTCCACGGCGCGCAGGGTCACGCCGGGCAAGCTGGCCAGCAGCCCGCTCATGGCACTCAGGTCGAGCACCTCGCCGCTCACGCGGTCTTTTTTCATGGTCTGGGCCAGCAGCGCCTGGGCGTCATCAATGCCGGGAAAGCCGCGCACGCCGCTTTTGGTCAGGGGCGCGGCCAAACCCTCCAGGCGGGGCGGCAGGAGGGCGGGCCGCACCTCGGCGTAGGGATGGTCGGAGGACACCGGGCGGGCGGAGGGCCGGCCAGGAGCGTCGGGTTTCTGAAAGCGAATTTTCTGCCGGGGCCTGCGAGTCACGGGTACAGAGTGGCACATGCGGGCAGAGGGAGCGGCGGGGCCGTGAGACCAGGAGGACAGCCCGCCCCTCTAGTTCACAGAGGCCGCCGCCTGAGACGGCGACTCGCTCGGCCGCGCACCTCCGGCGAGACCTCTCAATTCAATGTCACCCTCAAGCGCAGTGAAAACTGCTCGGGGCGGCCCCTTCTGCTAGCGTGCCGGGCAGCATGACCCTTCCTTCTGTCACGCCCGACTGGGCGTATGAACGCGAACACTGGCGGCGCGGCTATTTTCGTGTGGCTGGCGTGGATGAGGCCGGACGCGGCGCCTGGGCCGGCCCGGTGACCGTGGCGGCCGTCATCCTGCCGGGCCTGGCCATGGATTATCCCTTCCGCGACAGCAAGCAGCTGACCCCGGCAGTGCGCGAAACCCTGGCCGTGCAGGTGCGCGAGGTGGCGCTCAGCTGGGCCGTCGAACACGCCTGGCCCGAGGAAATTGACCGCCTGAATATCCTGGGCGCCACCCACGCGGCCGCCCTGCGGGCGCTGGCGCGCCTGAACCCGCCCCCGCAGGCGCTGGTCACCGACTACCTGAAACTGCGCGCGGGCCTGCCCATCAGCGCGCCCCCCAGAGCCGACGCCCTGAGTTACTCGGTGGCAGCCGCCAGTCTGCTGGCCAAAACAGAGCGCGACCGCCTGATGCTGGAACTGGACGGACAATACCCCAGCTACGGCTTTGCGGGACATAAAGGCTACGGCGCCCCCGCCCACCGCGCGGCCTTGCAGGCGCTGGGGGTTAGCCCGGTGCACCGCCGCTCGTTTGCCCCTGTCCGGGCGCTGCTGAGCCGCCCCGAGCCTCTGTTTGACCCACAATGAGGCCATGACGGCAACGGTTCTGTGTGTGGCCCGTGACAGTACCCACCGCTTTAGCAAGGTGCCGCGCCCGGCTATTACGCTGCTGGCCAGGCTGGGCGTGGCCGGGGACGCCCACGCGGGCCGCACCGTTCAGCACCGCTCCCGCGTGCGGGCTGACCCCACGCAGCCCAACCTGCGCCAGATTCACCTGATTCACGCCGAGCTGCTGGATGACCTCGCCCTGCGAGGCTTCGCCGTGCGCCCCGCCGACCTGGGCGAAAATGTGACCACACGCGGCGTGGACCTGCTGGCCCTCCCACGCGGCACCCGGTTGAGGCTGGGTGAGGCGGTGGTTGAGGTCACCGGACTGCGCAACCCGTGCGCGCAGATTGAGGCGTTTCAGCCAGGGCTCTTGAAAGAACTCGTGGGGCAGGACGAGGCAGGGCAGCCGGTCTTCCGAGCCGGTGTCATGGGTGTGGTACTGGTGGGCGGCGACGTGCAGCCCGGTGACCCCATTGAGATCACCCTGCCTCCGCAGCCGCACGAACGGCTGCAACGGGTGTAGAGGGAACCTCTCAACGGCGGCACTTGGGGCAACTGGCGCCACTTGCCGCCGCGCCGGGTGGCGTTCAGGTACCCGGAGAGGGCCGGCAGGCGGGTCCAGACCCTGCTCCTGCTGACTCTCTGGCGCCGCATGCCCAGTTCGTGCGGCCTGAAGCACTTGGAGGCGGTGGAATCAGAGAGTGCCTCAGTGAGCAGTCGTGAAGGAGACTGGTAGGCTTTCTCCCCGACACCCCTCACCGCAGGCCCCTGTGGTTAACCGCTCCAGGCTTGGTCCTCAGCCGGGCGGCGTTCAATGCCCAGTTGCGTTTCGGTGGGCCGGAACCCCACCCGCTCGTACAGGGCCTGGGCGTGGTAGCCAGGGTCAGCCACAATCACCAGGGTGCGTGTGCCCAGGGTCTGGCGCGCCCACTCGGCGGCCGTATGAACCAGGGTGCCGGCCAGGCCACGCGAACGCGCCTCAGGGTGGGTCTCGACACTCTGGTAACGCGCCACGCCCTGCCCCGCGTCAAAGATGCCCAGGCCGCTCAGCATGGTGCCGTCAGCCTCAAAAGCGCCAAACACCGCGCCCTGACCGGCCGCCTGCATGGCGCGGTAGGACGCCAGTTTGCGCCGCGCAAATTCACAGTAAGCCTCAGAGTCCAGCGGTTCTGGGCTGGCTGCATTGACGGCCAGACGCAGCGCCAGGGCCGCGTCCCAGTCGGCCGCGCTGCCCAGTGGCCGCCGCTCGGCGTCACGGTTCAGGCGGGTGGGCGGCACTGTGCGGGTGGTGGTGAGCACGGTGTCCTCGTGAACGCCGTACCCAGCGGCGCGAAACTCATCGGCCGCGCCCTCGTCGCCGCCTGGGGTGTCTACCCCGAAGGTGCGGTGGGTGGTTCCCGGATGGGCCGCCACAAAGGCCTCTTCCCAGCGTGTCAGGTCGCCAGGCTGCGGCGGCGCCGGCATCAGCAGAAAGTTCCCCCACCAGAAGGTCGGATTATGCGGCGAGCGAATGACAGTGGCGGCCGGGCCGCGCTCAATCTGGGCGCCCTCAAGGCGGCGCAGGGACAGGTCGGTAAAATACGCCAGAGACGTGGGCATGGCCGCAGGCTAAGGCAGCCCCGGCGCGCGCCGCATCCGCCGCCTGGCTCAGGGCGTGCCCGGCAAATACTGCCAGTCCACGCCACTGAGGGCCGCACTGGCGCTGAGGCTGACCGTCACGGCCGCCGAGGTCTGTTCGGTGCGGGTCACCAGGGTGTTCCAGCCGCGCGCCAGGGTTAGGGCCGCCTGCACGCGGCCTGGCACGGCCTGCCCACCAGACAGCGTCACGGTGCAGGTCCGGGCACCGCTCAAGGTGGCGGGGCGGTCGGCGTATAGAAACTGCCGCGTGGTCAGCACGACGTTGACCGGACTTGCCTGCAACGTGACCGCCGAGGTCGCTGGGTTCAGGCGGCCAGCCACCTGGCCGCTGGCAAGAAAGCGGCCGGCCCGCAGCAGCAGCAGCCGGGCAGTGGGTGGACTCAGGATTGGGGCCCCACGGCACTGCGCGCCCTGCACCGCCGCCGGAAAAGCGGTCAGCTCTTCGGCCAGCGTTCCTACTTGCGGTGGGGGACTGGGCAGGGTCAGGGTGTAGGCGCCGCCGGCCTCCACTGCCCCCCGCACGATGTCGCGTTCGGCGCCGTCCAGCACCGCAGTCAGAATGACTTCCCCCCGAGCAGGCGGATAAATCACAGTGCCGCCGCCCTGGGCGGGCGGGGCGTAGGCCGAGCAGGCGAACAGGCCCGCCGTCAGCACCGTCCGCAGGAACGCCAGGGCCAGCGCATCAACTGACATATGCCAGAAACTTAACACTCTGGACTAGGGGAAGGCCTTAACTGTGGGCAAAAGTGGAGAGACATGAAGTCTTGCGCTGCCCGAGCAAAGACATACACCTCTTCAAATAATCCAGATAAGCACACACCTCGCTGCCGTGGCCCAATAGTTATTCGGAAGCCACAAAGAAGCCATGTCTCAAGAGAGCCTTTGAATAGGCCGCTTGTTTGAGGCGCCGGATAGACCGACTCCCACTCACCGAGCCTTCGCCGCTCGCGTTGCTGGCTTAACCTAATCTCGGCGCAGCGGCCTATTCAATCTGATGCCCCTGGTCGCTTTCCACCGCGATAGACTGACGCTCTGTGTCCAATCCGCTGCCGACTCGCCATGAGCTGCTCCGCGCTCCCCAGTTTCCCAGGTCGCAGGCCTACGATCCGGCGTGGATTGTTCAGCACGAAATGGGTCCCCACGCCCTCTGGCTTACGGAATGGCTGTGTGAAGTCATGACCCTGCGGCCGGGCATGCGGGTGCTTGACTTGGCCTGCGGCCAGGCCCTAAGTTCCATCTTTCTTGCACGCGAATTTGGGGTTCAGGTGTGGGCAACCGACCTCTGGATCTCCGCCACCGACAATGCAGAGCGAATTCGGGGGGCGGCCCTTCAGGATCAGGTGTTTCCCATCCATGCGGACGCGCGCCACCTGCCGTTTGCCGACGAATTCTTTGATGCCATCCTCTGCATTGACGCGTTTGAATACTTCGGCACCGACGCCTCATTTCTGCCTTCCCTCATTCGGTATCTCAAACCAGGCCATCAGGTCGGCATCGTCAATGCGGGGGTGCAAACGGAACTGGACGAGTTGCCCGGAGAGTGGCCACCTGATTTTGCCGCCTTCCATACGCCGGCCTGGTGGCGCCGCCACTGGACGATGTCACGCACGGTGCAGGTGGAAAGAGCAGAGCAGATGCCAGGGGGCCGAGCGCTGTGGATGCAGTGGAATGAGGCTGTGGGGTCGGAAAACAGCTATCTGACGACAGAGGCTGGAGCGCACCTGGGCTTTCACCGGGTGGTGGCCCGGCGCACAGGCTAGGGTGGCGCGCAGGTAGTGGGCACCTACGGCTTGACGCTCTCGATCAATTCGAACGGCGAAGTCTCCCACTCGCCCTCTCCCGGCGACTGCAAGGCAACAGCGTCATGCTGAAGCCACTCGAATTCTCCCAACACCTCTTGGCCGCTGGGTGCCGCGCTAGAGTCAACGGGGCAGTCCTCAGTCGGCGCGGCTGGTGGGCTACTCCCCTGTTTCTCGCGCGCCCACTGGAGCCGTTATGCCCATTCGAATGATGACCCTTTTCTGCGCCGCCCTTCTGCTCCTGGGCATTTCGGCGGCTCCACCTGCGCCCCGCACCCTGAGTTTTACAGTGGGCGCTGCCGGACAGGACATTGCGGTGCAACCTGGAGACCTGCTGCGCTTTTCTCTTAGCGCGGCGGCCGGGACAGGCTATACCTGGCGGGCGCTGGAGGTGGACCCGGCCTTTCTGACCCTGGTGGAGAAACGCACATCCAGCGTGGTCCCCGCCCAAGGGGGCGTGCCCGTCGTTGGTGGGCCAGGGCCCCTCACGGTCTACACCTACCGGGTAACCGCGGCCCTCAAGCAGGGAACAACCGACCTCACTGTCCCCCTGTATTTCGCGCACCTCCCACCTGGCCGGGCCTTTACTGCCGATGTTCGACTGGTTCAGTTCAATCTCGTCGCGCGCTGACACCGCACAGATGAGACTGGTCACTGCGGCCTGTCTGATCTAGCAGCGTGACAGACCAGCCCCAGGCCCTCGCCTGGGGCTTTCCTTCAGGGACGTAGGACCGCGTTCTAGCCTGGCCACGGTCACAGGGCCATCTGGAACGCAAGCCTTTCTCCGGGTACAGCTGAATGCGGCCAAGCAAAAGTGAGGCGTCCCGAGCGGGTCACGCCACACCCAGAAGGTGGTCAGCAGGGTTAGAAGAAGCTATCCCTCGGTTCATGCCATCCGATGTTGAGTTGCCCAGGCCACAGGCTTAGGGTGAGTGCCCACACCGCAGAGTTGAGCCGCAATCAAGAGCAGCTCAGCTCCGCAGTCCCTGGCCGCTACCGGCAGTTTCGGCCTGTAATGCCACAGGGTTCGCGCATGGTAAACGGCGCTTCTAGCGCGGCGTCGGCCAGACGCTTGGCCAGGTCTGCGGCCCCCTCTACCAGCACGGGGTCCAGGATCCGGTCGCGCGGGGAGTGGTAAGCAGGGTCTTCGCCCCGGTGCAAAAACAGGGTGCGAATCCTCAGGACCTTGAACGCGGCGTGGTCACTGCGGCCAGTGAGATTGAGGCTGCGGCCAAAGGTCTCGCGGGTGCTGACCGGCTCGTCCTCAAACAGGCGCACGTCTGGCTGCACCCGGCGCACCAGCGCCCGCAGGTCCTCGTGGGCGGCGACCCCCAGCGGCTGGGCCGCCACCCCCACCATGTCCAGATTCAGCACCGCGCGCGTGTGGCGCAGAGACGGACTGTACTGCTGCGCAAACAGGCGGCTGCCGTTAATGCCTGTTTCCTCATCGTCAAACAGCACAAACCAGGCGCGCTCGGCCAGGGGGGTGCCGGCCGCCTGCCGGGCCAGATGCAGCACGGCCAGCACGCCGCTGGCGTTGTCGTTGGCGCCAGGGCTCCCCGGCACGCTGTCCAGGTGCGCGCCGAACAGCACGTCCGGCGTGGAATCCACCCGCGCGGCCAGCAGGTTGGACGCCGTGACGGTGCGCGTCCTCGTGCGGGTGGTAAACATCACGGTCTGCCCGACCTGCCGCAGCAGCGCGGCGCCGTCCTGGGCCGGCAGTTCCAGCAGCGGCAGCGTGGTGCCGTCCACCCGGCTGGGCTTGGGCGGCTGCGCGCAGTCATTGACAATCGCCAGGCCCAGGCCGCCCGCGTCCACTACAGCGTCGGCCAGCGCCGCCCAGCGCCCGGCCGGGCAGGTGGTCACGGCCAGCTGGCCCAGCAGCTGCAGGCGCTCCAGGGTGGCTGTGGTGGCGTCCGGCGGAATCCGCACCAACCGGGCCTCCTGCTCGCCGCCCTGCGCGCCCCAAAGCGTGTGGCCGCGCAGGACCTGCCCGCCCACACGCACCTCGGCGCCCAGGCCTTCTAACACCGTGACCTCAAAGGGCTGCCGGGTCACGCGGTAGCCCAGGGCGGTCAGGTGCGCCGCCGCCCACTCCAGCGTGCGGGCATGGCCCGGCGTGCTTGGCGCGCGCGGCCCAAAGGTGCGCAGCGCCGCCCAGTCGCCGGCCACAGTGCCCTGCTGCGCGGCAGCTTGTAGCGGCGGATTAACCGGCCGCGTGAGCCAGCGGTAGCCCCACCAACCCAGCGCCAGCAGCACCAGCGCGGGCAGCAGGATTTTCCAGGGGGCAATCGCTGGCCGCGTGGGCAGCGCGCGGGTGCGGGGGAACATAGAGGCAGCATAAGGGGGCGGGACACGGCACGTGAGCGCATTTGACAAGAGAATCCAGAGCAGCCACCAGCCTTCGCCCTTCTTCTCAGGCAAACGACGTGAGTGTCTGTGACAGACAGCGGCGCCCACACAATTGAGGGGCACCCCTGGTCCTGGAGGAACGGGCAGACGCTAAAACTCAGGCGGGGATCAGCGAAGCCAAGAGGCGACCAAGCAGAGCAGCGAGGAATCCAGGCGGAGTCAGCCCAACCGGGGACCGCGCCGGGCCGCCTGAACAGCACAGGGGCAGTGGGCCGCGACCCGCTGAACGGCGGCCCTGTGCCTGCCCAGCCTGCCAGAACACGGCCTCAATAGGGCGCCTGACCGCATGCCCTTTGGCGCCGATGCTCTAGACTGCTCTGTGTGAATGTCAGGAATTTTTCCATTATCGCCCATGTGGACCACGGGAAATCGACCCTCGCGGACCGCATTCTGGAGCGGCTGGGCGCCATGTCCGAACGGGACAAGCGCGACCAGACCCTCGACACCTTAGAACTGGAACGCGAGCGCGGCATCACCATCAAGTCCACCCCGGTGCGGCTGTCCTATACCCGGGAGAACGGGGAGCAGTACACCTTCAACCTCATTGACACGCCGGGCCACGTGGACTTCAACTACGAGGTCTCGCGCAGCCTGGCCGCCTGCGAGGGCGTGCTGCTGCTGGTGGACGCCTCGCAGGGGGTTGAGGCGCAGACCATCGTGAACGCCTACCTGGCGATTGACAACAACCTCGAAATTGTGCCGGTGGTCAACAAGATTGACCTGCCCGCTGCCGACCCCGAAGGCGCCGCCCAGGAGCTGGAAGACGTGATTGGGATTCCCGCCAAGGACGCCGTGTTCGCCTCGGGCAAGGCGGGGCTGGGCATCCCCGAGATTCTGGAAGCCATCGTGGAGCGCATTCCAGCGCCCAGCGGCGACCCAGAGGCGCCCCTCAAGGCGCTGATTTTCGACTCGTTCTATGACGCCTATCAGGGCGTGATCCTGTTCGTGCGCGTGCTGGAAGGCACTTTGAAGGCCAAGCATCAGATTCTGCTGATGAACGCCGGCAAGACCTTCGAGGTGGACAAGGTGGGCACCTTCAGCCCTGGCCTGGTCGTGGGACAAGAACTCTCTGCGGGTGCAGTGGGCTGGGTGGCGGCCGGCATCAAAGACATCCACGACGCGCAGGTGGGCGACACCCTGACCGGCAAGGACGTGCAGACGGCCGAGGCCTTCCCCGGCTTCAAACCTGCGCAGCCGGTGGTGTTTAGCGGCCTCTACCCCACCGACACCGAGGACTACCGCAAGCTGCGGGACGCGCTGGACAAGCTCAAACTCAACGACGCGGCCTTTTCCTTCGAGCCGGAAACCAGTGAAGCGCTGGGCTTTGGGTTTCGCTGCGGCTTTCTGGGCCTGCTGCACGCCGAGATTATTCAGGAGCGCCTGGAGCGCGAATACGACCTGGACCTGATCGCCACCGCGCCCGCCGTGGTGTACCGCGTGACCCTGACCAACGGCGAGATCTTTGAGACCCAGAACCCGGCCGAGTTTCCCACCCGTGACCGCATCACCAGTGTCGAAGAGCCGTACATCAAGCTGAGCATCATGCTGCCCGAGGAGTACGTGGGCACCGTGATGCAGCTGCTGCAAGAGCGCCGGGGCTCCATGATCACCATGAACTATGTGGGCAAGCGCGTGGAGCTGCTGTACGAGGTGCCGTTCGGGGAAATCCTGTACGACTTCCACGACCGCCTCAAAAGCATCTCGCGCGGGTACGCCAGCATGGACTACGAGCAGATCGGCTACCGCGAAGGCGACCTGCGCAAGGTGGACATCATGGTAAACAACGAGGTCATTGACGCGCTGGCCGTCATTGTTCACGAGACCAAGACCTACAGCCTGGGCCGCAAGATTGTGGACAAGATGGCCGACGTGATTCCGCGCCAGATGTTCCCAGTGCCGGTGCAGGCCGTGATTGGGGCCAAGATCATTGCGCGCGCCACCGTCAAGGCCTTCCGCAAGGACGTGCTGGCCAAGTGTTACGGCGGCGACATCAGCCGCAAGAAGAAGCTGCTGGAAAAGCAGAAGAAGGGCCGCGCCCGCATGAAGCAGTTCGGCACCGTGGAGGTGCCCCAGGAAGCCTTCCTGGCCGTGCTGAGCACCGAAGAATAACCGCGCCGACAATTCAGTCCTTAGCCTCCTGACCGGCTCCGGCCGGTCAAGTTTTGTTGCTGAGGCCACTGCGGCCCTCTACCCTCTTTCAGTGTGACCTCTTGCACAAAAGGCACAGTCAGTGTTACGCTGTAAACGTAAAAGCAAACGGCTTTACGCGGAGGAAAGATGACGACTCACGATGCCCAATCTTTACAGCAGGCGTTCAAACAGCTCCGTCAGGAGCAGACGGCCCTACAAGGCCGGTTTCAAAGCCGCGCCGAGGTGCAGCAGCAGCGCAAGAACCGCGAGGTCCTGACCCAGGCGGCCGAATACACGGTGGACAATATCGTGCGCGAATCGGCCGATGTGCAGCTGGAAGTCGGCGCTGTCATGGCGCAGCTGGAACAGCGGCTGTCCGGCGAAGCGACCAAACTGAGCCAGCTTGTGACCGCCACCGAGGTCGCCCAGCGCGAACTGGCCGAACTGCGCCGCCTCCGGGTGGCGGCCGACGCTCTGGCCGCCCTGCAACAGGACAGCCGCGACCGGCTGGCCCGGCTGAACGGTGAACATCAGGCCCGGCTGGACGCCCTGGACCGCGAGCAGGCCGCTGACCGCCGCACCTGGGAACGCGAGGACGCTGAATTTGCCGCCGAGGCCCAGCGCATGCAGGCCGACACTGCCCGCGAACGCCAGCAGGAAGAAGCAGACCACACCTACCGGCGTCAGCGCGAGCGCCAGCACGACGCCGACGCCCAGCACGCCGCTGACCGTGCCCAGGAGCGTGACCTTGCCGAGCGCCGCCTGACCCTGGAGCGCGACTGGCGGGAGCGCGAAGCCGCCCTGCAAACAACCGCTGAGCACTTTGAAAAAGACCTCGCGCGGGTCGAAGCCTTTCCGCAGGTGCTGGAAGAAGAGGTCAGGAAGGCGCGTGAAGAAGGCATCCGGCAGGCAGGTGCCGACGCCAAGGTGCGCTCGGACCTGCTGGAACGCGAGTGGGCGGCCAGCAAGCAGGGCTTTGAGCTTCACCTTGAGTCGCTTCAGGCGTCCATCGCGGCGGCCGAGGCGCAGGTGGCCGAACTCCAGGCCCAGCAGCAGCGCGTGAGCGAACAGACCCAGGGCCTCGCGGCCCGCGCGTTCCGAGGTGAAGCGTGACCCCCAAGCGTCCCGGCGAGACCGCCACCAAAGCCAAGATTCTCGAAGCCTTCGACGACCTCAGCACCGAATACACGCAGTTAGAAGGGCAACTGAACGCCCTGAAAAGCCAGCTGAACCAGAAAGAAAAAGAGGTGCGCGAGGCCCAGAAACAGGCGCAGCAGACGCAAAAGGCGCAGCAGGCCCCCGCAGGACCAATGGCCGAAGCGGCGAAAACCCTGCCCACCACCCCGGAAGGCAAGCCCGGCCGCATGGAAGTGGCCCTGGGCCTGCTCGCGCAGCTTCAGGCCGGGGCGTCCGGCACGCTGGCCGAACTGTCCGAGCAGCTCAGCGCCGAGGCTGCCGGGCTTCAGGGCGTGCTGAAGCTGGCCCAGGCCGAGCGTGAAGCATTGAAAGAGCTGTACGACCTGGACGCAGGTGAAGACGCGCTGCGCCACCTGCTGGCCGAGTACGACGCGGCGGCCGAAAGCGCCCGCACCGAGGCCGAAAGCCGTCAGGCCCAGGTGGCCGAGGACTGGGAAGCGCGCCAGCGCGAGTGGCAGACCGAGCAGGACGCCCGGGAGCGCAGCGTGCAGGAGCGCGACCTGACCGCCGCGACCACCCAGGAACGCGAGGATGCCGATTATCAGTACAGCCGCGACCTGGCCCGGCGCCTGGATGACGAAACCTACCGCGCCGAACAGGCCGAACTGACCCGCACCCGCGCCGAGCGCCTGGACACGCAGGAACGCGAATGGAACACCCGCGAGGCCGAGCTGACCCAGCGGGAAACGCGCTTCCGCGACGTGACCGATAAGGCCGCCGCCCTGCCTGCCGAACGCGAGGCCGCCCTGAAGCGCGCCGAGGCCGAAGGCACTGGCATTGGCAACCGGCAGGCGCGCGTGCGCACCGACCTGCAAGAGAAAGAAATTGACGGCCAGCGCCGCATCTACGAGCAGCGCACCCAGAACTTTCAGACCCGCCTGGACCTGCTTGAAAAGCGCGCGGCGCAGCTGTCCGAGCAGGTGGGGGCCGCCAGCCGCCAGATGCAGGACCTCGCCGTCAAGGCCATTGAGGGCCAGGCCAACGCCAGCAGCCTGAACGCCTTCAAAGAACTGGCCATGGAACAGGCCAAGGCTCAGGGCAAGAGCAAGAACTGAGCGTCAGGGTACGGCCAGGGGCGACCTTCTGCGGAGGGTCGCCCTGCTGCTGTGCCTAGAGCCCTGAAAAGGCAGTAAGTGTCAACCCGTGTAGAGAGCCGCTGGCACGACGCTGATCACACACAGGGGCTGAGTGTTCTGGACAGCGTTGTCTGAGCCGCCTGCTGGCCGACCATTCACAGTGGGGCCGTCACGGCCTCGGGGTGTAGGTGGCCTGCACCAGGCCACTCGGAAAAGCGCGACTTCGGCTCAAGTGCCACGCCCGCTGCGGCAGGCCACGCTCAAAGAGGGCAATCCCCGAGCCAAGGATGACAGGCACCCAGGACAGCGTCAGGTCCGTGACCACCCCTGCCCGGAGCCCCTGCCGCACCACATCACCGCCGTCAAGGTAGATGTGTTCGTGGCCTTCGTGGGCCAACCTGTCCAGTACCTGCGTCAGTTCCCCCTGGCACGCCTCTACACCCTGCCGCGCGTCAAGTGGCCGGTGCGTGAGCACCAGCACTCGCTTGCCCGCGTAAGGCCACTCTGGAAACGAGGCCACCACATCGTAGGTCGAGCGGCCGATGACCAGCGCGTCAACAGACGCCATCAGCTCGGCGTAGCCCGTGTCCTCCGGGGGCATGGTCTGCACCAGATTGAGCCAGTCCAGCCCGTGATCGTCACCCGCAATGTACCCATCCAGGCTGAGGCCCAGAAAAACTGTCACGCGCAGAGGCTTCGTCATGCTTAAATTCTATAGTGTAGAAATAAAGAGGAGCCAACACGCACAATGGAGAGCGATGACTGTCCCTCTTCCCCCCCGGCGCCGGGGACGACCTGCTCGTGGTGCCGGGCTGACCGAAGACACCGTGCTCACTGCCGCCCTGACTCTACTGGAAAGAGACCGCGCCGCCTTCTCCATGCGCGCCCTTGCCCGCACGCTTCAGGTGGATGTGATGTCGCTCTATCACTACTTTCCAACCAAGGAGGCTCTACTTGATGCCGCCGTTCTCACTGCCTTCGCGCCCCTGGAGGAGGCTGACCCCTTCCTTGAGGGAGAGCCCACCTGTGCTGGGCGGCTGGAGCGCCTGGCCGCGCTGTATCTCGGTGTGGTGCAGCGCTATCCGGGCCTCACGCTGGAGATTGCGGCTGGCCGCGTGCCTGCGGCGCCTGTCGTCGCGCGCTTTGATGCTCTATTCGCGCAGGCGGTCAGGCCTCTTTCCCTGACCGCTGAGGAGACGCAAAGTGCTGGCCAGATGCTCGTGGACTACCTGCACGGCTTTATGCTGGGTGGTCCGGCGGCTGGAGAGGCTTGGCGGTTCGCCGTGCGCGTCTTTGCACAGGGCCTGCGCCACTGGCCGCCGGACGCGACTCAGGACCACTGATTCAAAGACTTTTCTAAGCCTTACAGAACTGCTGGCTATAGTGTGCGTCAAGGGTAGGTGAGGTTCCAGACCTCAGCATCAATTGCTTACGAAACGGTTTCAGAGACGGAGAGTGCCCTTATGTTTGGAAAGTCACTCTTCCCTTGCTGGGCTTTGAATCCCGTTTTCAGGCGATTCAACCGGAGAGGTCTTCAGTCCACTTCTGGCCACCTCAGCCGCCCTGGATGAGCAACGCATAGGCAGGCGCTGAAGCGGGGGCATTCGCTGGGGGTGGGGGTTGACAGACCCGTGAGGGTTCTGTCAGAGGCCGGCCGCTACCTTGGGCGGTATGTCCACGTCTGCCTCCAGCCTGCCCCACCCGGCCACCGGGTTTGGTCAGGCCAGTTTGCGGACGCTGCGCGCCCAGTTCACCCTGGTGATCTTTTTGCTGGCCTTTTTGCCTAACGTGGTGCTGACCTTCACGGCCCGGCCCAACGTGGCGCCGCTGACCCTGCTGGCCTGGATGGTCACGGTGGGGGCGCTGTGCGCGGCGGTTGGCTACCTGCTCAGCGGCACCCTGCTGCGGCCCCTCAGCCGCCTTCAGGCCCAGGTCGAGGACGGCGCCTTTCAGGCCGCCCACGCCGATGATCCGACGGAGATTCGCGCGCTGAGGGGCGCCTTTACCGGTCTGCTCTCCAGTCTCGGCACCGAGCAGGCGCGGCGTAACGCCTTCATGGCCACGCTGGTGCATGACCTGAAAACGCCGCTGATCGCCACCGGCCACCTGACCAAGATCCTGACCACCATGCCGCTGCCCGAACCAGAGCGCCGCATGATGGGCGAGCAGATGCAGGCCGAAACCGCCCGGCTGCTGGCGCTGGTGCAGCAGATGGCCGACGCCCACCGCTTTGAGCAGGAAGACGTGCAGGTGCAGCTGATCTCCACCGATCTGGGCGCCTTACTGAACGATGTGGCCCTGCGCGCCGCCCCTCAGGCGGAGGCCCAGGGGCTGACCCTGAGCGTTCAGGGCGAGGGGCACGCCCAGACCGATCCGGCGGTGCTGGAACGCGCCGTCATGAACCTCACCACCAACGCCCTGCGTTACGCCCGCAGCGGCGTGACTCTCAGCGTGTCCGCAGATGGCCTGCACGTGACCGACGATGGCCCCGGCCTGGCCGCGCCCCTGGACGAGCTGGCCCAGCCGTTTAACGCCCAGCCCACCACGATTGCTGGGCAGCAGTACACCGCCGGCACCGCTGGTCTGGGCCTCTTCATCGCCCGCCGCATCGCCCAGGCCCACGGCGGCGACCTGCACTACAGCCGCCTGCCCCCCCCTGACGCTTCCTCCGGCCTCCCCCCTTCCGAAGCCCCTGCCGGTGCCGACGCCTGCCTGCCCGCCCTGACCCGCTTCACGCTCTCCCTGCCGGAGGTTTCCCCATGAGACTAGTCATTGCCGACGACCACCCCCTCTTTCGTATGGGCCTCAAGTACGCCCTGATTCACCAGGGCTTTGACGTGGTGGCCGAGGCCAGTGACGGCCTGGCCGCGCTGGAGGCCTGCCGCGCCCTGCAACCCGACGCCGCGCTGCTGGACGTGAAGATGCCCGGCATGACCGGCATTGAGGTCTGCGAGCGCCTGCGCCAGACCAACCCCCGGCTGGTCAGTGTCCTGATCACCACCTTTGCCGAACCCGCCATCGTGCAGGCCGCCCGCGCGGCGGGGGCACGCGGCTACGTGAGCAAGGAAACCGACCCCGAAAGCCTGGCCCGGCAACTGCGCGACATCGTGGCCAACCCAGATGTGGACCGCCTGCCTCATGTGGACGTGCCCCGCCTGACTCCGCGCGAATCCGAGGTGCTGCCGCTGCTTGCACAGGGCTACAGCAACAAGGAGATCGCCAAGAACCTGGGGGTCTCGCCCGATACCGTCAAAGACCACCTGGCCCGGCTGTACGCCAAGCTGGACGCGGGTGACCGCACCGAGGCGGTCAGCCGCGCCCGTTCTATCGGCCTGCTGCACTGAGAGCAGGAGCGAGCACTGCTGAGGCGCACCACTGAGGCACAGAGCCCTCAATCAACGTGGGCCGGTACGACTGGGCGGCAGCCTTCCTGATCTGGATGGCACCGCCCTGACCATCAAGCCCACAGAAGACCGCTGTAAAACCACACGGACAACCGCCGGGTCACCCCTATTACAGGTGGCCCGGCGGCTCAAGTGAGGCAATCCGACCAACGCCCGGCTGTTAAAGTGAACGGCGCATGAAGACCCGCTGCCTGTTTTCTCTGACACTGCTTCTCGCCGGCACGGCGGCGGCGCAGGGCACGTCGCCCGACGCGCGCCTGACCCTCTGGGGCAGTGTAGGGACCGAAGCCTATATCGCGCCGGGCGTTTCACTGGGCCTGAGCACGCCGCTGGGCCAGATCGGCTCCTTTCAGACCACCCTGCGCGGCACCGCCGGCCTGTATATCCTGCCTATCGCCGACCTGAACGGGCCGCTGCCTATGGTCAATGCCGACGTGCTGTTCTCGGGGACAGCGGGCCAGGTGAACGTCTATGGCGGTCCCAGCCTGGGCACGCTGGCCGGGGCCGTGTGGTTTGCGGGCGTAACAGGTGGCGTACGCGGGCAGTTTGGGGCAAGCAATCTGGGCTGGTTCAGCGAGGCCCGCGTGCGCGCCGGCTTTGTTCCAGGCAGCGGCACGCCGCCCCTGCCTCTGGTAGGCGGCGGGTTTGGCCTCACCTACCGCTTCTAACCTTTTCGCTGCCCTGCCTCCGGGCCGCCTGTACCCTGCGGGGAATGAGCGGCCCTGTTTCTGCCTCCCCTTTTACCCTCTCGGCCCGCGCCCAGAGCCTCAAGCCCTCGGCCACGGTGGCGGTGACCAGCCGCGCCCTGGAACTCAGGCGGCAGGGCGTGGACGTGATTTCCATGAGCGTGGGCGAGCCGGACTTCGACACGCCGCCGCACATCAAGGCCGCCGCCATTCAGGCCATCGAAAGCGGGAAGACGAAATACACCGCTGTGAACGGCATTCCCGAACTGCGCGAGGCCATCAGCGCCAAGTTTGAGCGGGAAAACGGCCTCCGCTACGCCCCGAACGCGGTCACGGTCACCAGCGGCGGAAAACAGGCCCTCTTCAATGCCTTCTTCGCGCTGCTCAATCCTGGCGACGAGGTGCTGATTCCCACCCCCTACTGGGTCAGCTACCCCGAGATGGTCGCCCTGACAGGAGCGGTGCCGGTGCCGGTGCCCACCACCGCCGAAAGCGGCTTTCAACTGAACCCCGACGACCTCGCCGCCCACATCACGCCGCGCACCCGCATGATCGTGCTGAACAGTCCGGGCAACCCCACAGGCGCGGTGTTTCCGCCTGAAGTGCTGCAGTCCATTGCCGAGTTGGCCTGGCAGCGCGGCCTGACCATCGTGTCCGACGAGATGTACGAGCATCTGGTCTACGGCGCCCAGCAGGTCAGCATCGGCACCTATGCCCCGGAGCACACCCTGACCATCAATGGGGCCAGCAAGGCGTATGCCATGACCGGCTGGCGCATTGGCTACGCCGGCGGGCCGGCCGCCGTGATTGCCGCCATGAACGCCATACAGTCGCAGAGCACCAGCAATGCCAGCAGTGTCAGCCAGTACGCGGCGCTGGCGGCACTGACGCAGCACGAGGCCACGGCGCGGTTTATCGAGGAGGCCCGGCGTGCCTATCAGGTCCGGCGCGACCACATCGTGGCGGGTCTGAACGCGCTGGGGCTCACGACGCCGACCCCGCAGGGCGCGTTTTATGTCATGGCCGACACCAGCCGAATTCACCCTGACGAACTGGAGGCTGCGCGCCGCATCCTAGATGAAGCGCGGGTGGCCGTCGTGCCCGGCACCGATTTTGGGGCACCCGGCCAGGTGCGCCTGAGTTACGCGCTGGGCTTGGACACCATTGAGGAGGTCTTGCGCCGCCTGGGCCAGTTGCTGGCGTGACCGTGGTGTTCCCGTTTCTCCCTGGCTGGGAGTACACCGCACCTCAAATCCAGAGAGGCTACTCCGCCCTGCCACGCCGCCTGGTCAGTCTGCTCACTGCCCAGCGCACTGATCGTCCACCGAACTTTTGAAGGATGACTGGGGCGGCCCAGTCCCTAAGCTGCCCTTATGCCTCTGGTCAAAAGCGTTGCGTGCGCCGCTGTGCTGTGGCTCTCCGGCACAGCCTCGGCACTCCTATCCGGCGTGCCTTTACCTGACGGCGGGTGGGCAGGCTGGCGGTGCCTGCAACCAGACGAAGCCCCTGCCTGCCGCGTACCCGTGTTCGTGCGCCTGGACGCGGCGGGGCGGGTGAAGCGCCAGGCGCAGGTGCCCGAAAGTCGCAGCCTTGGCCCGGTGTTGCGGCACCCTGATGGCCGCACCCTGTACCTGGGCGGCTCAACCCTCGTGGCTCTGGATGCCAACACGCTGAAGGCGCGCTGGCATGTCCAGCTGTCCGCCGCCGCCTGGACCCTGGAACCCCTGGCCCTCTCGCCGAATGGTCAGCATCTGGCTGTGGCAGGTCGAAACGGCGCCGTGCGGCTGCTGAGCGCCCAGAGCGGGCGGTGGGTCAACATCCTCCAGCATCCGTTCTACAGAGACCAGAAGGACGGCTCCGGCGATTTTTTTGCCACGCCCACCGCCCTGGCCTTTTCGCCTGATGGCCGCACCCTCGCCATTGGCTCGCGGGGTGGTGGGGTGCGGCTGCGCTCGCTGGCCACCGGGCAGGAGCGCCAGCTCTCGGGAGGCTGCACGGCGGCGAAGACCGCAGCACACCTGGGGCCAGTGAGGGCCTGCTGTTCACAGGTGCGGGCACGCTGGTCAGCACCGCCAACGACGAGCAGCTGATGGCCTGGCCGCTACGCCCGCCGCGTCAGGCCCGCTGCCTGTCTTTGCCCGGCGGCGCGACCTCGCTGCACCTCTTGCCGCAGGGCCGCTTGCTGGCGCTGGGGGTCACCTCGGGCACCCTGCTGCACTGGCCGGAGGTCACGCGGCTGGCCCGGCTCGCTCCGCTGGGCTCAGCACTGGTGCGGTGGCAGGTCACGGGCACTACCCTGGCCCTCAGTGACCAGCACAGCACCCGCCGCTGGAGGCTGCCGAGCGCCGCGCCTTTGCCCAGCGCGGCGCCCCCTCTGGCCACCTTTCACCCTGCCGGGGCCACCGTCACCATCGGAGATGACCTGAGGGTGCGGGTCAAAGCCGCTGGACACACACGGGTCCTCTGGCCCCCAGCGGTGGCGCCGGCCAATCTGGACGGCCTGGGCGTCCCTGTCGGCTGGCAGGTGCGCTTGAAAGGCGGCCAACTGACCGTGAGCGCCACCTCTAACGTCCGCACCATGACCAACGGAACGACCGACTTCACCAACAACTACGTGTGGGCCTGGCCGTCAGGCCGCTTTCTGGGCTGCCGTACCCTGCGCGGGGACGGGGACAACCTGGGCGTCGCCTCTCTTGCAGTGCCCTGCCGCACGCGGGAACCCTGACGCCACTCCTGGCGTACCCTGGCGGTATGACCAACATGCATCCGGGCGGCGACGGCACCTACAGCCTCCGTGACTTTCTGGCCCAGACCGCCGAGCGGGACAACCCCGGCGACGTCTTTGAACTGGAATCCAGCAAGATGCTGGAGGTCAAGGTCAATGGCCGTATCTGGAGCAAGCTGGGGGCCATGGTGGCCTACAAGGGCAACCTCAGCTTCAAGCGCGAGGGCACCCTGGAAGGCGGCCTGATGAAAGCCCTCAAGCGCGCCGTCTCGCAGGAGATGAGCCCCCTGGCTAAAATCGAGGGCCGGGGCGTGGCCTACCTGGCCGACCAGGGCAAGGAGGTGCAGATTCTGCGCCTGCAAGGGGACAGCCTGAACGTCAACGGCAACGACCTGCTGGCTTTTGAAGACAGCGTGCAGTACGACATCACCATGCAGCGCCGCATTGCAGGCATGGCGGCGGGCGGCCTCTTTAGCGTGCGCGTGCAGGGGCACGGCATGGTGGCCATCCTCTCGCACGGCAAGCCGCTGACCCTGCGCGTGACCCACCAGGAACCGATTTTTACTGACCCCAACGCCACGATTGCCTGGAGCGGCAACCTGCAGCCCCAGCTGCGGATGGACGCCAGTCTGCGCAGCATGTTTGGCCGGGGCGGCGGCGAGACCTACCAGATGGTCTTTCAGGGCGACGGCTTCGTGGTCGTGCAGCCCTATGAAGAGTTCGAGCAGGGCCTGGGCGGCGGCAGCGGCCACAGCAGCGGCGGCGTGGGCGGCGCCATTGGGGACCTGTTCGACTGAAGCCAGGAAGTGGGGTGTGAGAAGTAGGGAGTAGAAAAAGCATAAGGATGGAGGGCGTGGCCTGGACGGCACGCCCTCTCTTTTCTCCACTCACCACTACCCACTTCCCACTCCCCAACCGCTACACTCGCCCCCAATGAGCTTGGTTGTACTGGCAACGGGAGGCACCGGGGGACACATCTATCCGGCGGTGGCCACGGCGCGCGACCTGGCGGCGCGCGGGCACGAGACGCTGCTGCTGGGCCAGCGCGGCGGCATGGAAGAGCGGGTGGCCGCCGAACAGGGGCTGGCCTTTGAAGGCGTGGACGCCGGCAAACTGGCGCGCAGCGGGCAGGGCCGTCCCGACCCCCGTGAACTGCTGCGCGCCGGGCAGGGGGTCTTGCAGGCCAGGCGGGTGCTGGCCCGGCTGCGGCCCAGCGCGGTGGTGGGGTTTGGCGGTTTTGCCAGCCTGCCCGGCGTGCTGGCCGCTCAGAGTCTGGGGCTCCCCACCGTGCTGCATGAGCAGAACGCCCGGCTGGGCCTGACCCAGCGCCTCGCCGTGGGCCGCGCCCGCGCGGTGGGCACCGTGTACGAGCGCGTGCTGGGCCTGGACCCTGCCCGCGCCACCCTGGTCGGCATGCCAGTGCGCGAAGAGCGTCTGCCCCGCGCCGAGGCCCTTTCGCGCCTGGGGCTGCAAGACGGCCCCCTGACCCTGTTCATCATGGGCGGGTCGCAGGGGTCGCTGTTCTTAAACAACAGCGTGCCGGACACCCTGCAGAACATCCTGGGACAGGAGGGACTGCTGCCCGAAGACACGGGGGGCGGCCTGGTCAACCTGGACTTTACTGGCCAGAGAGGACGCGCCGTGCAGGTGCTGCATTCCACCGGGCCGCGCTGGCTCTCGGAGGTCGGGCCGCGTGTCCGGGGCCTGGACTGGTACAAGGCCGCTGGCTACGTGGACGCTGTGGCCGCGTGGTCGGTGGCCGACCTGGCCATTACCCGCGCGGGCACCAGCACGCTGGCCGAGGCCGCCTTTCATGGGGTACCGCTGGTCATGGTGCCGCTGCCCGAGTCCTCGGAAAACCACCAGTACCACAACGCCCTGGCGGTGCAGACGGCCGGAGCCGGGCGCGTGGTCGAGCAAAAGAGCGTGCCAGAAACCCTGGGACAGGCGGTGTTAGAGTGTGCCTCAGCGGGGACGCGCGCCTCCATGAGTGGAGCGGCCCGCCAGCGTGCCCAGCCGGGCGCAGCGGGGCAGTTTGCGTCCCTGATCGAACGGCACCTGCGTTAAGGGCCCCTCCCCTCCCATGACTGACCACGCTCTTCCCACCCCCCCGCCCGGCCCTGCCGAGGCGTTTCAAGCGGCCTCCCCTTCCCTCCACTACCACCTGATGGGCATCGGCGGCATCGGCATGAGTGCCTTTGCCCGCCTGCTCGCGGCGCAGGGCCACCGGGTCAGCGGCTGCGACGAGGCCGTCACCGATCTGACAGCCCGGCTGGGCGCCGAGGGCGTGCCGGTCGCGGCCGGACACGCCGCCGCCCATATCACGGACGCCCCTTACGGTCCCGTGGACATCCTGGTGGCCTCGGAAGCCGTGCCCAAAACCCACCCGGAACTGCTGGCCGCGCGCGCCGCTGGCGTGGCAGTGCGCCCGCGCATGGCGCTGCTGGACGACCTGCTGCGCACCGGGCCCAGTGTGGGGGTGATCGGCACACACGGCAAGACCACCACGACCAGCATGATCGCCGTGGCCCTGACTGGGGCCGGCCTGGACCCCTCTGCGTTCGTGGGCGGCATCGTGCCGGAGTTCGGCAGCAACGCCCGGCTGGGGCGCGGCCCGTTCGTGGCCGAGGTGGACGAGTCCGATAAGGGCTTTGCCGCGCTGGGCGCAGGCACCGCCGTGTTTACCAACGCCGAGGACGACCATGTGGGCGGCTCCCAGGCGACCTACTGGGAAACTGTAGAAGAGCAGCACGCGGCCTTTGCGCGCTTTGTGGCGCAGTCGGGCCGCGTGCTGCTGTGCGCCGACTGGCCAGGTCTGGACGCCCTGTGCAGCGGTGCCCGCGAGCAGCTCAGTTACGGCCAGGCCGAGGGCGCCGACTACCGCGCCGAAGGGCTGCAACCCGACGCCGAGGGCACCAGTTTTGCGGTGGTCTACCGGGGGCAGACGCTGGTAAACGCGCGCGTGGCCCTGCCCGGCACCCACAACGTCCTGAACGCGCTGGCTGCGCTGGCGGTCGTGCATCTGCACGGCGGCGACCTGGCGCTGGCGGCCGCCGCGCTGGCTGACTTCCGGGGGCCGGGGCGGCGCTGGCAGCGCATCGGCGAACTGAACGGCGCCCTGGTGATTGATGACTACGCCCACAACGCCACCAAGGTCGCCGCCGCCGTGCAGGCCGCGCGGCAGACCGGGCGGCGGGTGCGGGTGGTCTTTCAGCCGCACCGTTACCTGCGCACCCAGCAGTCCTGGCCCCGCCTGGCCGACGCCCTGATGGACGCCGACGAGGTACTGCTGCTGGATATTGCCGCCGCCAGTGAGGCGCCCATTCCCGGTATTCACGCCACCCTGATTTCTGGGCGAATGGCCGACAACGGCCACGCGGGCGTGCGCTACCTGCCTGACCGCGCCGAGGTGCTGCGCGTGCTGCGCGAGACGGCCAGCCATGAAGACGTGATCGTCACGATGGGCGCGGGGGATGTCTGGACCCTGGCGCGCGACCTCGTGGGCGGCGCGGTGTGACCGCCGCAGTCAGCCGCAGCGGCACGCGGGTTGAGAGGCTACCGCTCTCGCGGTTTACCACCCTGGGCGTGGGCGGCGAGGCCGAGGTCTGGTTCGTGACCTCTCATGAGGCCCTGGCCGAGGCCATGGAGCGCCCCTACCGGATTCTGGGCGGCGGCAGCAATCTGGTCATCGCGGACGCCGGGGTGCCCGAGCGCGTGCTGCGTTTATCCGGCCCCCTGGCTGAACGTGACCTGACGCCCGACCCCTTGCTCAGCACCTCAGCGCGCGTCGTCACCGGCTGGGTGGGCGGCGGCGTCCCCCTGCCGGGCCTGGTGCGGCAGTTGCAGAAACTGGGCCTGAGCGGCCTGGAAGGCACCGTCGGCATTCCGGCGCAGGTGGGCGGGGCCGTATGGATGAACGCCGGCACCCGGTACGGCGAGATGTTTGACGGCCTGCACACCATTGAGCTGGTGACGCCTGAAGGCACGCGGCAGGTCACGCCAGACGACTTGCCCTGGGGCTACCGCCAGAGCGGGATTCCCCGGAACCATGTGGTCAGCCGCGTGCGCCTGGCCCTGACGGTCAGCACGCCGGACGCTGTGCTGGCCAAGATGGACCACGCCGATCAGGCCCGCAAGGGGCAGCCCAAGATGAAAACGCCGGGCTGCGCTTTCAAGAACCCTGGCGGGGTCAGCGCGGGCCAACTGATTGACGAGGCGGGCCTGAAGGGAACGCGCATCGGCAACGCCCTGATTGCCCCGGAACACGCCAACTTCATTGTCAATCTGGGGGGAGCGACGGCGGCGGACGTTCACGCGCTGCTGGACACTGTCCGGGCGCGCGTGAAGGTGCCCCTGGAACTGGAATACGAGCTGTGGTCAGGGCAGGCTGAGCCTTGACGCAGCCGGGGCGCAACCGGCGGGTCGGCTCTGAGCCGCAGGATCCTGCCTCTGCCGTGCTCGTGCCTGACCTGATCTTTCCAGCCGCGACCCCTGACCCGGAGCCTCCAGCCCGACCAGCTCGCCGCCGCCTGCGCCGCCGCTGGTGGGGCCTTATCCTAACCCTGCTTCTGGTGGGAGCCGCGCTGGGGCTCTGGTTTGGGCTGCCCATCCGCACCGTCACTGTTGACGGCAACGTGCGCCTGTCGCCCGCGCGGGTGCAGGCTCTGGCCGGGCTGAGCCCTGACTTCGGCTGGCTGTATTACGGCGCCTGGCGCGCACGTGGCCTGCTGGGCAGCCCCTGGGTCCAGGCGGCCACGGTGACGCGCACCTTTCCCGACGCGGTCCATATCCAGCTGACCGAGCGCACCGCCTACGCCCGCCTGCGCCGCCTAGACGGCGTGGTCGTGGCCATCGCTGCTGACGGCACAGTGCTGCCCGGCGCCCTGAATACGGCGAAGCTCCCGCTGATCAGCGGCTGGGGACCCGACCGCCTGCCCGAAATGCTGCGGGTGCTGCGCGCCCTGTCCCGCTACAATGTGCAGTCGGTTGCTTATTCACCGACAGGCCTGACCCTCACAGTGGCCGGAAAAGAGGCCAGCAGCCGCGTGTGGACAGGCGACGTGCAGGCGTTACTGAAGTATGCTGAGAGCATCAGCATGTATCCAAACCACAAGATTTCGATTTACCCCTGGGGGGTGAGCGTCCAGGAATGAAAGACAACACCATCATTGTGGGCCTGGACATCGGCACCACGAAAATCACGACCGTCATCGGCGAGGTTGCTGCGGGCGGGAGTGTGGACATCATCGGCGAAGGCACCGTGCCCAGCGAGGGCATGAAGCGCGGCTCTGTGGTCAATCTGGAACGCGCCACCCACGCCATCAAACAGTCGGTGCAGGCCGCCGAGCGCGTCAGCGGGGTCAAGGTCGAGAGCGTGTATGTCTCGGTGGCGGGCAACCACGCCAAGGCGATTACCAGCCACGGCCTGGCCGCTATTCGCCGCAACCAAGAAATTGCCCAGCCTGACGTGGACCGCGCCATCGAGAATGCGCGGGCCGTGCCGCTGGACCCCAATCTGGAAATCATCCATACGCTGCCTCAGGAATACGTGGTGGACGGCCAGGAAGGCATCAAAAACCCGGTTGGCATGCACGGTGTTCGGCTGGAAGTGGACGTGCATATCGTGGCTGGTACCGCCGGACCACTGCTAAACCTGCGCCGCTGCGTGCAGGAAGCTGGCCTGCGGGTCGAGGGGTTTGCCCTGCACGCCCTGGCCAGCGGCCTGGCGACCCTGGAAGCCGCTGAGCAGGCCCAGACCGTTGTGGTCGTGGACATGGGCGGCGGCACCACCGACATGGCGGTGTTCAAGCGCGGCAACCTGGCGCACTCGGCCTGCATTCCCCTGGGCGGCGAGCACGTCACCGCCGACCTGGCGCAGATTCTCAAGATTCCCATGGAGGAAGCCGAGAACGTCAAGCGGCGGTACGGCGCGGCCCTGCCGGAACTGGCCGACCAGGACCTGACCCTCGAAATCACCACGTCCTCGGGCAGCACCCACGCCATTACGGCCTTTGAACTGTCGCGCATCATCAAGCCGCGTCTGGCCGAGATCTTCGGCCTGATTCGGGACGAGATTGATCACACTCTCGGACCGGTGGAGCTGGTGGCCCAGAACGTCATCCTGACGGGCGGCGCGGCGCTGCTGCGCGGGGCGCCCGAACTGGCGCGCGACCGTTTCCGGCTGCCGGTGCGGGTGGGCCGCCCGCGCGGTATTGGCGGCCTGACCGACATCGTCAGTGGCCCTGGCCACGCCGGCAGCGTGGGCCTCGTGCTGTACGGCATTGGAGAGGACGGCAAGGTGCCGCATCTGGTATACGGCGACATGGCCCCGGCGGTCACTGCCCCCAGCACCCCTGACGTGCCGGTGGTCCCGGCCCCCACCCCAGAGCCGGTGGCGGCCACACCCGACAAACCCAAGGACAAAGTCGGCCCTAGCCTGGCCGACCGGGTGCGCGGCTGGTTCAAAGATTGGATGTAAAGCGGAGCGGGGGCCAGCCAGACTGCGGCCCCCGCTGCCCTGACTTCCCCGCCAGACGGGTGCGCTACACTGCGCGGCAGTGCCTCTGGGCTGTGCCCCCCGTGGGCCCGGCGCCAGACCGGAAGGAGACATGATGCAAGCGGCCAGAATTCGCGTGATTGGCTTGGGCGGGGCCGGCAACAATGCCGTGAACCGCATGATTGAATCGGGACTGGAAGGCGTGGAGTTTATCGCCGGCAACACGGACGCGCAGGTGCTGGCCAAGAGCCACGCCGAAATCCGCATTCAGCTGGGTGACCGCCTGACGCGCGGCCTGGGGGCCGGGGCCGACCCCGAAGTGGGCGAGAAGGCCGCCCTGGAAGACCGTGAGCGCATCAAGGAATACTTAGACGGCACAGACATGCTGTTTATTACGGCGGGCATGGGCGGCGGCACCGGCACCGGCAGCGCCCCTGTGGTGGCCGAGATCGCCCGCGAGATGGGCATTCTGACGGTGGCCATCGTCACCCGGCCGTTCAAGTTTGAAGGCCCCAAGCGCCTGCGCGTGGCCGAAGAAGGCATTGGCAAACTGGCCGACCGCGTGGACGGCATGATCGTGGTCAACAACGAGAAGTTGCTGACCGCTGTGGACAAAAAGGTGTCGTTCCGCGAGGCCTTCTTGATTGCTGACCGCGTGCTGTATTACGGCGTCAAGGGCATCAGCGACGTAATTAACGTCGAGGGCATGATCAACCTCGACTTTGCCGACGTGCGCAACCTGCTGGCCAACTCCGGCACGGTCCTGATGGGCATCGGCGCCGGGCGCGGCGAGAAGGTCGCGGAAGAGGCCGCCATGAGCGCCATCCACAGCCCGCTGCTGGAACGCGGCATCGAGGGGGCGCGCCGCATTCTGGTCAACGTGACGGGCAGCTATGACCTGTCCATGACCGACGCCAACGAAATTGTCGAGAAAATCCGCGAGGCCACCGGCTTCGAGGAACCCGACATCCTGTTCGGGATTACCCCAGACGAGGCGGCCGGTGACGAAGTGCGCGTGACCGTGATCGCCACGGGCTTCAACGACATGCCAGTGACGGTGGCAGGGGGCCTGCGCTCCAGCGTCATTGACACGATTGTCAAGCCGGTGCGCGGCGGCACGGCCTACGATCCCAAGGACTACGACATTCCCGCTTTCCTCCGGAACGTGGACCGCGACTAAAGACAGCGAGACGAACAGGCACCTCTGCGGGGGTGCTTTTTTGTCAAAGAATTTGGGCACCCGTGGCACCATCCATCTCATGGCGAAAGTTGACCTCACGCATCCCGAACAACGGGTCATTGGCGAGGTGCTGCAAGCGTTCGCCTGTGGTGACTTCGTCCCTGCCGACCTCATGCATACCCTGCTGGGCTACGGCCTACAAGAACTTCAGGCACTCTCCGACTGCTGGGGAACAGTCCACTGGTCGGAGATGCCTCATGAATACATCTGGTTGGTGGGCGCGGTGTTCGGTGTCTTGTGCGTTTATCCCCACGGCAACTGGGGCCGCTGGTATCAACACGTGCATGTTTCACCGCAACGGGCCGAACGGATTTTCGACAAATGGGCTTATACGGATTCCGTTTGTTTCATTGACAAATCGGGAAAACGCCGATTTGCCAACTCCACGTCCGGAACCCGTTTTTCTCCTTCTCGCTCCGCTCGGATTTCATCGTTTTTGCAAACGATTCAATCGGAGTCTGTATTACCTAGCGGATTCAGCCCTTGCTTAATGACACCGCTCAGCATCATCTCATCGGTTCTCTAAGCAAAAACAAGCAGTGCGCCGGATAAAAACATCCGGCGCACTGACTTTTGGCCTGTTTTAGAACTTGATGGTGTATTCCACGAAGCCGTCTTCACGGGTGCGCAGCAGCTGCGCGCCGGCGGGCAGGAACTTCTGGGCGTTGGGGCTGCTGACATACAGCAGGGTCGCGCCGGGAATGGGCGTCAGTTTCCAGTTGCCGTCGGCCGTGGGATTCACGGTCTTCTGCTCGTTGAAGTACTTGACGAGCGCCTCGCGGGTTTCGTCGGGGGCTTGCAGCACGATGTTCGTGCCGTTCAGACCGGGGAACGACCCGCCGCCCGAGGCGCGGTAGTTGTTGGTCGCCACGACGAACCGCGCGGCCGGGTCAATGGGCTGGCCCTGATGCTGGAGATTCTTGATTCGGCCCGCACCCGCATTGGCCACCTGGCCCTGGCTGTTGTAGCGGCTGGGCTGGGTCACGTCAATCTCATAGGTGACGCCGTCAATCACGTCGAAGTTGTAGGTGGGGAAGGCTTCGTCCACCAGCGCCTGCGGCTCGGTCTTGCTGGGATCGATCTGCTTGAACTGCCCGGCGCTGCGCTCCAGCCATTCCTTGAGCTGGGCGCCGGTCACGACCACAGCCTGCACTGTGTTGGGATACACGTACAGATCGGCGACGTTCTTGATGGCCAGCGTGCCGGCAGGAATGTCAGTGTAGTAGCTCACGCCGCTGCGCCCGCCCGCCTTGAAGGGCGCGGCGGCCGATAGCACCGGCAGGTCCTTGTACTGGGTGGTGCTCAGGGCGGCCTTGACGTAGGCGGTCTGGGCGTTGCTGACCAGCTGCACGCTGGGGTCATCCTGCACCAGCGCCCAGTAGGAGTTGATGGGGGCCGTCAGGTCGGCCACCTTGCCGCGCACGTAGGCCAGCGTGCCCTCATGGGCGGCCTTGACGGCGGCGGCAATGCGGGGGTCGGGGGTCACCAGGTTCTTCTTGGCGGTCTTGTCCCAGATGGGGCGGATGGCGGCGGTGCCGTCCTGCACGGTCCACTGCTGGGTCTTGCGGTCAAAGTTCAGCTTCAGGTCCACGATGCCGAGGTCATTGCCCCAGAATCCGGCCATGACCACAGGCTTGCCGTTGATGGTGCCCTTGGTGATGTCGGCGCCGGGAATGCTCTTGTAGACCGGGCCAGGAAACTCCTGGTGGCTGTGGCCGGACAGGACCACGTTCAGGCCGGGCACCTTGGTCAGTTCGGCCGCCGCGTTTTCTTGTCCCGGCTGATAATCGGCGCTGATGCCGCTGTGGGCAATGGCCACCACGATGTCGGCCCCCTGCGCTTTCATCTGGGGCACGAACTTGCGGGCTGTTTCCACCATGTCGCGCGTGGTGACCTTGCCTTCGAGGTTGCTCTTGTCCCACTGCATAATCTGCGGCGGCAGCAGCCCCAGGATGCCCACATTGATGTAATAGGGGCGACCAGTGGTGTCGTACACCAGCTTGCGCTGAATCAGGTAGGGCGTGAAGGCGTTCTTGTCGTTGTCGGGGTTGCCGTCGCCGTCTTCGAGGTACACGTTGGCACTGACATACGGCATGGGGGCGCCCTTCAGGACGTTTTCCAGAAAGGGCAGGCCGTAGTTAAATTCGTGGTTGCCCAGGTTGCCGGCGTCGTAACCCAGCACCGCCATCGCGGCGTGGATGGGGTGGCGCTGACCTGCGGCCAGTGGATTCACGCGGGCCACGTAGTCACCCAGGGGGTTGCCCTGAATCAGGTCGCCGTTGTCAAAGAGCATGGTGTTGCGCTTTTCCTTGCGGGCGTTCTGCACCAGTGTGGCGGTGTACTCCAGGCCGAACTCGCCCGTGGGCTTGTCCTGGTAGTAGTCGTAGCCCAGCGCGTTGGTGTGAAGGTCGGTGGTTTCCAGCAGCCGCAGGTCAACGGTCTGCGCGCCCGCTGCACCCAGCAGCAGGGCCGTCATTAGAAAGAGGTGATTACGCACGCCCCTTAGCATACTGAACCGGATGCAAGTTGAGGTGAAGCGCTTCCGCCACTCCTCATACGGATTCCGCTGAATTGCAGCACAGCAAAGACAGGCACCGTCTGCGCTTCCATATCGCGGAATCCGCATCTTTTTCTGCTCGCTCTCCTACGGAGCTTTTCAAGTCTGCTCGGATTCCACCCGGCATTCTGCTCGGTTCAATCGGAGGCCGTATCAGGCAGCCGGCCGCAGTTTGGAAGGATGCCGGCGACCCAGCGCCCTCTCCGGACAGGCCCTCACCTTCCGCTGAAGCTGACATCCATCCCGCTACAGCCGGGCGGCCAGGGCACGGAACAGCGCTGGCGGCTCAGGGGCTCCTCCCCCATTGACCCAGCCACACCGGCCGTCGCGCAGCGGCCCCCCCACGCCCATGCCCATTCCGTCAGGAAACAGGGCGGTGTAGTCGGGAGGGGAGGTAACGGGCTGGGCACCGGGCAGGGCCGTCACCGCCCCGACCTCACCCGCATGCCCAAAGTGCAGGCTGTGGGTGCCGTCCGGCGCCTGCCAGGTAAACCTCGCCCCGGTGGGCGCCAGCGGGCCAGAGTGAACGACATGCGCGGCAGCCCGCCCAGGGCGCAGCCGCAGAGTAACTTCCAGGGCTTCGCCCAGCAGGCCGAAACTGCCCACAAAGGGGCGGGTGAGGTCGTAGCCCTGCACATTTTTGACGGTGCGGCCCCCGGCGCGCACGACCCGGCCACTGGGCGTCCGGAAGGTCACGCCCAGCACGTCGGCCGCAAAAAAGAAGATCTGGCCAAAGCCGCCGCGCGTGACCAGCCCGCCCACACCACCCGGCAGTTCGACCGGTGGAAACGGGGGAAACAGGCCAGCCGGCAGCGCCGCGTATACCTCCAGCAGCGGTGTGTCCCCGCTGACCGTCACGGTCTGGTCGCCCGGCGACAGGTCAAGAATGGGCACAGGGCGCCTCCGGTGCCGGGTGGCCGGAGAAGCGGAACCATAACTTCGCGCCTGTCACCCTGCGGGCCCTCACGGCAGCACCTTGCCGGGATTCAGGAGGTCGGCCGGGTCCAGGGTGCGTTTCACGTCGCGCAGCACATCCAGCGTCACGGGGTCCAGGGCGTCGGTCATGAAGTCGCGTTTCATGGAGCCGATGCCGTGTTCACCGCTCAGCACGCCCCCGTGCCGCAGCGCCACCAGGGCAATCTGGTGGGCCAGATGGTGCACGGCCGCCGCGTCGTCCTGGCGGGGGTCAAACAGGATGTTGGGGTGCAGGTTGCCGTCGCCAATGTGCCCAAACTGCACCACTGGAAAGGGGCTGGCGTCGCCCAGCGCGCGGATTTCACGGACCACTTCCGGCAGGGCCGAACGGGGCACGGCGATGTCCTCGTTCATGCGCTGCGGGCGAATGCGGCCCAGCGCCGGGGACACGCTGCGGCGGGCCTGCCACAGAGCAGCGGCCTCCGCATCGGTTCCGGCCCGGCGCACGGTGCCGCCCGCCGCCACACAGGCCTGCTCGACCAGCGCCCTTTCCTCCTCCACCGTTTCCAGGTCGTCGCCGTCGGTGTCGACCAAAAGCACGGCCTCGGCCCCGCGCGGCAGCCCCAGGACCAGATAGTCTTCCACGGCGTTGGTGCAGGCCCGGTCCATAAATTCCAGTTTGCTGGGCACCGCGCCCGCCGCAATGGCCTGGCTGACGGCCTCGGCGCAGGCACCGACCTCAGGGAAATGCGCCATCAGGGTGCGGGTGAAGCGGGGCGGCGGCAACAGGCGCAGCGCCGCCTCGGTTATCAGGCCCAGCGTCCCCTCGGAACCGATCAGGAGGCCTGCCAAGTCATAAGCGTCACGGGTCAGCGTGTGCACCTCGCCGTGCGCGTCCACCACCTCCAGCCCTTTGACATAGTCGCCACTTACGCCGTACTTGAAGCACATGGGGCCGCCCGCGTTCTCGGCGAGGTTGCCGCCGATGGTGCTGGTCCGGAAAGACGCAGGGTCGGGCGGGTAGATCAGGCCGTGGGGCCGCGCGGCGTCACTGACCGCCAGGGTCACCACGCCGGCCTGCGCGTGGGCTTCGCGGCGCACCGGGTCAATGCGCAGGCCAGTCATGCGGGTGAATGAGATCACCAGCGACTCGCGCAGCGGCGCCGCCCCGCCTGACAGGCCACTGGCCGCGCCGCGCCCCACGATGGGCACCCCCGCCGCACGCGCGGCTTTGACGGCCACCACCACATCCGCCGTGTTTTCGGGCAGAACGACGGCCAGCGGCGTCTCACCAAACTGAATCGCGTCGTAGCGGTAGTTGCGCCGCTCGGCCAGAGAGGTCAGGACTTGACGGGGAGCGAGGCGGCGCAGGAGGTCTGTGCTGAGAGGTGAGTGGGCAGTGGTGTTTGCTCGTTTGCCACTGTCTCTCACAGCTCCCCCCGGTAGGCCAGGTCGAGCACTTCGACCGTATGCATCACCGGCACGCGGCTGCGTGCGCGGCGAACATGGCTCTGAATCTGGGTGTGGCAGCCGATGTTGCCCGACGCAATCAGGTCCGGCTGAACAGAGAGAATATGGCTCGCCTTGCGGGCGCCCAGTTGGCTGGCCAGCTCCGGCTGTTCCAAGTTGTAGGTTCCGGCGCTGCCGCAGCAGAGGTCGCCTTCGGGGACTTCCAGCACACTGACACCCGGAATGAACCGCAATAGGGCGCGCGGCGCGGCCCGCACCCCCTGGGCGTGAGCCAGGTGGCAGGCGTCGTGGTAAGCCACCTGCAGGGGCCGCGAGGCCGGCAGCGGCGGGGCCAGGTCGCCCGCTTGCAGCAGTTGAAACAGATATTCACTCACATCCATCACCTTGGCGGCAAAGGCGCGCGCCTGGGGCTCATCGGGCTCGCCGTGCAGGACCGCCGGGTATTCTTTGAGGCCCGCCCCGCACCCAGCAGCGTTGGACAGAATGGCGTCGTATTCGCCGGGGTCAAAGGCCGAGAGGTTGGCCCGGACCAGGCTCAGGGCCTCCGCACGCGCGCCCGTGTGCAGCGCCGCTGCGCCGCAGCACCCCTGGCCGTCTGGCACGACGACCTCAATGCCGTTCTGGGCCAGCACGCGCAGGGTCGCCGCATTAAAGTTGGGGGCCAGCGCCTGCTGCGCGCAGCCCACGAGAAAGGCCACCCGGCCGCGCTGCTGGCCCCTGGCCCGCGTGACCTTTGGACTGGAGTGCAGGGCAGGCACCCTTTCAGGCAGCAGGTCCAGGGGCGCGCGCAGGGCCGCTGGCAATGCAGGCGCCAGTGGCTTGGCAAACTGCCCCACCCGCGCGGCCAGACTGAACAGTCTAGGCGCAGGGAGCGCCCTGAGAATCGCCCAGCGTTTGCCCCGGTCAAGGGCGCTCCGCTGCCGCTGTGGCTCACTCCAGCCGCGAAAGGCCGTGATGAGTTCGCCGTAGGGCACGCCACTGGGGCAGGCGGTCACGCAGCCCTGGCACCCCAGGCAACGGTCCAGGTGCGGCGCGGCGTCGGCCAGCGGCAGCGTGCCTTCCAGCACTTCTTTCATCAGGACGATGCGGCCCCGCGGGCTGTCCATCTCGTCGCCCAGCAGGGTGTAAGTGGGACAGGCCGGCAGGCAAAACCCGCAGTGAACACAGGCGTCTACCGCGTGCGCCATGACCTCGCCCTGCCCGCCCAGAGCGGCCACGGGAATCTCGTTGTTCAAGCGGCGGCCCTCATGCGCCCCAGGATAGGGGGCGGGGCACGGCGATGGAGAAGACGGCTAGGTGTGCCGGAGGGCTGAAGCGGGCCTGCTCTCACCGCCCAGCCAGCTCAGCACGGCCTGCGCAGTCTGCGCCAGGATGTGGTGGGTGGCATTCAGCGTTTGCCCCGGCCAGAGGCCTTGAGCACCCGTCTGCCACTGCTCCCAGTGTATTCCGTCCCAACCACTTTCCATCAGAACGTCGGGCGCCAGTCGGCAAACGTCTGATGCACCCGCAGCTAGGCCGCCCAGTTCAAGGTCTCCTGCGTGGCTTGGCCGTCGCCCCGCGCCCGCAGGCGGCGCACCCGCTCAGTGTCGGCCACATCCAAGAGCAGATGACGAATCTCCGAACAGGCGGCACTGGGCGCCGCCAGAATCTCGCTCAGTGGGCACGGCCCCAGGAGGCCGAAGGGCCGGCCACTCTGCACCGCTGTCTGAAGCCAGCTCTCCGTCAGTGCCTGGCGCCCCCGTTTGCCGCCCGCCACTCAGAGTTCATTGAAGTCGTGCCACAGCACCTCGGGAACCAATGACTTCCGAAGAGGCAGCAGGGTGGTTTTTCCCGACCCAGAGGCGCCCGCAATGACAATCAGCATGGTCAAAGCCCAAAGGGGCTGCCTGCTCATACCATCCGCGTTCTGGCGCAGGCAAAGCGCCGCCGAACTGAACGCCTGGCCTCACCCTGGCCACGTTGCCCGGCTTGTTCAGGGTCTAGCGCCGCCTCGCCCATTGTCTGCCTTCAGCCGCAGTCCCATCTGACCGTAACCAGACGCGCCATTTCCTGCGGCCCTGCGGCGCACACTCGGCCCCATGACCTCTTCTCCCCTGCCTCTGTCTGTGCTTGATCTGGTGCCGGTGCCTTCAGGAACCTCGGCGGCGCAGGCGCTTGAGGACGCCCTGGCATTGGCCCAGGAAGCCGAGCGGCTGGGCTACCTGCGCTACTGGGTGGCCGAACACCACAACATGGCGGCGCTGGCATCCAGCGTGCCGCTAGCCGTGCTGGCCGCTGCCTCGCAACGCACGACAACCATTCGCCTGGGCTCGGGCGGCGTGATGCTGCCCAATCATGCGCCCCTGGCAGTGGCAGAAGGCTACCGGCTGCTCTCGGCCCTGGCCCCCGGCCGGGTGGACCTGGGCCTGGGCCGCGCCCCAGGCACCGATGGCCGCACCGCGCGCGCCCTGCGCGGCGCCAATGCCGAGGAACCCTTTGAGCGGCAACTGGCCGAACTGCTGGCGTTCGGGACAGGCACCTATCCAGCTGGGCACCCGTTTGCAGGCACGGTGGCGGCCCCGGCGGGCGAGGGGCTGTTTCCGCCGCTGTGGCTGCTGAGCAGCAGCGGGTACGGCGCGCGGGTGGCGGCCCAGACCGGGCAGGGGCTGGCGTTTGCCTGGCACATCAACCCCGACACGGCGCAGGCCCGCGCGGCGGCCGACCTGTACCGCGCGTCGTTTGTCCCTTCGGCGGCCTTTGCCGCGCCGCGCGTGCTGGTGGCGGCCGGCGTGGTCTGCGCGCCCACCACCGCCGAAGCTGAGGAACTGAGCTTGCCCCTGGGCCTGATGTTCCTGCGCCTGACGCGCGGCGAAATCGCCCCGTTTCCTACGGTGGAGGAAGCCCAGGCTTATCCCTACACGCCGCAGGAGTGGGCGGTGGCTGATGGCCTGCGCCGCCGCACCATCATCGGCGACCCGGCGGCAGTGGCCACGCGCCTGCTGGCCCTGGCCGAGGGCACCGCTGCCGACGAACTGATGCTGACCATGAATATTCCAGACCCAGCCCTGCGCCGCCGCGCCCTGGGACTGGTCATGGAGGCCGTGCAGCCCGCCCAGCAGCAGCCTGCCTGAAGAGTAGACCAGGAGGCGAGCAGCGGGGCACAGCAGCGCAAGGTTCCGTCGCAGTGTCCATGAACTCGTCCCAGTCCCTAGCCTCTTCCTCAAACAGCGGAGGATGACTGAAGCACACCAGCCCCTTCATTGGCACGCTGACAGCAGCGCGGAAGAGCGAAGCCAGAAGACACTACAGCGGAATGATGGACGTTTCGCCAATCCCCTGGAACAGCCCCGAGAGAATGACGAAACGCCGGGAATCCGTCTCTGAGTCCCTCGCCCTAACGCAACTCTCCTCTGGCGGGCTCGGGTAGGCGGGCCGCAATCAGGGCGCTGGGAACTAACAAGGCCAGGCTGACCAGCGCCGCCGTGGTGGGGGCCGTGACATCGGCCAGGGCGCCCACCAGAAACAGCAGCAGCCCGGCAAAGCCCCAGGAAAACCCCATCATGACCGAGCTGGCCACAGCCACGTGGCCCGGCGCATATTCCTGCGCGGCCACCACGCCCACCGGAATGCTGGCATTGACCGCCGCGCCCACCACGAAGGTCAGGGGATAGAACCACCAGTTGGCCGGGCTGGACAGAATCAGCAGCGCAAACAGCGGAATGGTGCTGATGATGGCGCCACGCAGAACAGGCACCCGTCCGTGCCGGTCACTCAGGCGCCCGCCGACAATGCCGCCCACAGCGCTGGCTACGGCGAAGGTGGCCAGGGTCAGTCCTACCTCACGCGCGCCGTAGCCGCGTTCCAGCAGCATGAACGGCAGCATGGCGTTGTAGCCCATGCTGGCCAGGGACCGCAGCACCGCCATGCCCCACAGCCACGCCAGCGGCCCCCGGAAGATTCCGGCGTACTCAGCCAGCGACACGCGCCGGGCCTTCTGGACGCCCGCGGGCGTCACCGCAAAGGTCAGGGCCGCCACCGCCGCCCCAATCAGGGCAAACCAGGGCAGGTGGGTCAGGCCCACCCCGGCAAAGACCGGCCCCAGGGCCATGCCGGCGGTGCCACCCGCGCTGAACAGGCTGGCCCACAGGCCGCGTTTGTCTGGGGGGCTGTGCTGCGCCACGTACGCCGCGCCCGCCGGATGAAAAAAGCCGCTGCCAAATCCAGCCACCGCCACCAGCAGCACCAGCGCCCCGAACCACGGCATAAAGCCCATCAGGGTCAGGCCCAGCCCAGTCATCAGCGGTCCCAGGGCGGCGGCGTAGCGGCGGTCCAGGCGCTCACCCAGAATGCCCAGCAGCGGCTGCAACACCGAGCTGGTCAGCGAATACACGCTAGACAGAAAGGTCACGGCAGCGATGCTCACGCCGTATTTGGCTTGCAGAGCGGGCGTCAGAGGCGTCAGCATGGCGCCGTAAGCGTCATTGATGAAGTGCCCGGCGGTCACTGCCAGCGCGATGGCGGCGGCGTGCCGGGCGGCGGGGAGGGTGGCCTGCATCGCCGCCAGGGTACTCCTGGGAAGCCCAGGACATCTGGCC
Source organism: Deinococcus betulae (assembly GCF_020166395.1). Classification (NCBI taxonomy): domain Bacteria; kingdom Thermotogati; phylum Deinococcota; class Deinococci; order Deinococcales; family Deinococcaceae; genus Deinococcus; species Deinococcus betulae. The sequence goes on from NZ_JAIQXU010000001.1 coordinate 411,200, forward strand.
TGTGCTGCGCCCCAGTCGTTCATCTAGGCATCAGGCGTTCTGTCACAGGAATGTGACAGTTGTGGAAGAGGGGATTCATTAAACTCTGGCCATGCCCGATGTCTTCCGCAACGCCATCGCCAGTGTCCTGCCCAGCGCGGAGGACATGCGGGCGCGGCTGCTGGACCTGCCGGGCGCGGCGGTACAGGCGGTGGCGGAATACTTCAGCGCGAGGCTGCCCGACGTGGACATTCTGGTGGCGCTGCCCGGCGCCGAGGCGCTGGCCCAGGCCGCTTCGTCGCTGCGCGGGACTTACCTGGTGCACTTTGACCCGGTACGCGGCCTACACGACGTCCCTCAACTTCAGGACATACGCGGCGTACCCACCGCCGCCCTGGTCACAGCCGAGCTGAGCGACGCCCACGCCGAATTGCAGGCCCTGCTGAGTGCAGAACATCTGGGCTGGCAGGTGCGCGCCGTGGCCGCCGCTGTGGAGCGCACCAACGGTCCTGCCCGCGCCCGCCTGGAACTCCAGGGCGTGCCGCTGCTGGTGCCGGTGTTGCTGGCCGACACACCACGCGGTCTGGTGTTCGAGCGCCGCTTCCCACAGGTGGACTAAGGACAGAGTTCGGGAAGTGGGCATTGGTGGGTGGAAAAGGCGTGCCGAACAGCTTCCTTAAGTGAAAAGTTTTTGAAGCGGTTTCAGTCTGGTTCGCAGATAGGTTGGCAGGTCGCCGGCCCAGTTCATTGGATGATTGGAGAGCCGCTCGGCACCCATTCGCTCTGCTGCTCGACTTCAAGCGTCTTTGCAGATGATTGAAGTCGAGCTCGCACGCCCTCTGGGTTGTCAGGAGGCCCCAGCAGCGGGGCCTTCTGGCATTGCTTGACCTTCCCGCTCCAGATAAGTCCGCAGCGCCCGCTCCTCCGCCGGAATGCGGATGCCCAGCAGCAGGGCCGCGTTCAGGAGGGTAAACGCCAGCGCAGTGCGCCAAGCGCCCACCGCGAGGGGCGCCGCCGCGAGTTCCAGGGCCACGACCGCATAATTGGGGTGTTTGAGGTAACGGAAGGGCCCAGCGGTCACGCGCTCGCCGCCCGGCACAATCAGGATGCGGGTGTTCCAGTAGCGCCCCAGGGTGCGAATCACCCAATACCGCAGCGGCTGGGCCAGCAACAGCAGCGCCAGAGCCACCCCGTTGACTCGGCCCCCATTGCGGCGCCCCTCCAGCAGCAGGGCCAGCAGCCAGGCAGGGTGCAGCACGAAAAACAGCGGGTAATGCTCTCGACCATATTCCACCGCTCCCCGCTCCCGGGCCCAGCGTTCGTTGGCGCGGGCCACACGCAGTTCCAGCAGGCGCTGAACGACCAGGGCGCCTGCCAGCAGCGGCGCGGCGCGGCGGGCCTTCATGCTGGCCCCAGCAGGGCCTCGGCAGCCTGGTCAGCGTCGAGTTCACCGCGCGCCACGCGGGCATAGAGTTCGCCGCCATGGGCACGGGCGCGGCTGAGCAGGCGTTCTTGCACCAGCGTCCTGACCTCAAATTCGGCCCTGGCCTCGCGGCGGGCCAGCAGACCGGCCTCGCCCAGGTGGGTGCGGTGGGCCTCCACAGCGGCAATGACGGCGTCTATGCCTTCTGCTTTGGAAGCGATCGTCTTGCGAATCGGGGCAAACCATGTGTGTGCATCGTGGGCGCCCAGGCCCTGCGCCGCCATGAGTTCGCGCATGGTGCGGTCAGCGCCGGGCAGGTCGGCCTTGTTGACGGCGATCACATCGGCAATTTCCATGATGCCCGCCTTGAAAGCCTGTACGCCGTCACCGCCGGCCGGGGTCAGCACCAAGAGCGTGTGGTCGCAGGCGGCGGCAATGTCCACCTCGCTCTGCCCCACCCCGACCGTTTCCAGAATGACCCAGTCAAACCCGGCCCCTTCCATCAGTGACAGCACGCCGGGCGCCCGCGCCGAGAGCCCGCCCAGCGCTCCCCGGCTGGCCAGCGACCGCACAAAGACGCCGGGGTCAGCGTGGTGGCGCAGCATCCGAATGCGGTCCCCCAGAATCGCGCCGCCGCTGTAGGGGCTGCTGGGGTCCACGGCCAGCACCGCGACCCGCTGACCACGCGCCCGCAGAGCCGTAATCAGGGCGTCCACCAGGGTGCTTTTGCCGCTGCCAGGGCTGCCCGTCACGCCCAGCACCACCGCCCGCTCACCCCGAGCCGCACGCTGCCGGGCAAAGCGCAGCAGGGGCCGCGCGCCGTCCAGACCCGCCTCAGCCAGCGTCACCGCGCGGGCCAGGGCCCGCAGGTCGCCTCCCTCGTAGCGGGTGAGCAGGGGAACAGAGGCCACAGGCGGCGCGGTCACGGCGTCTCCAGGCAATAGGGGAACAGAGGGGTCGTCATCTGGGCTCACCCTAGAGCAGCGGGTCCGGGCGTGTCATCTGATAGGAGGCGAGATGGACTCCAACCTCGTCGTTGGCAACACGATATTCATTTGAGCGGATGCAGCAGCTGAAGACAGAGTCACAGGGGAGCAGACGGAGGGACTGGGTATGGAGTGAGCCCATTGAGCCTGATACGAATTCCGTCTATGTCGTTTCCCAACCGGGAGAACGCCATTGTGCGAACTCCACGCCTGGAACCCGTTTTGCTCCCACTCGCACTGCTCCTCAGCTTTTCAAGGCCCCTCGGATTCAACCATTTACGAAAGCGGCTGAATCCGAGTCTGTGCGAGGTGTGCACAGTCCAAACAGGAGCGGCTTCCGGTCAACCCCGGACAGAGGGCGAGCAAAGCTCTGGCAGCGGCGAGACAAAGGTGGTAGTGAGCCAGCCGCCAGAGCCAAGCCGCATGACCTCACTAAGAGGCAGGCCCGGACAACCCAGCGGCCAGAAGAGACCCCCTATGCCCAGGCGGCTCAGTTCAGTCCTCCTGGGGCTCCTCTGCCTTGCGCCGCCGCGCCGTTTGCACGTCCAGCTGCACCTCCACGGTGTCGCCTTCCTCCAGACCTTCCGCTTTGCGAACATTGGCGCGCACCGGCACCAGATAGCGGCCCTCCTGCGGAAACAGCGAGGTCGTCCAGACCGTTTGCCCCACTGTGACCTGCACCGGAATCATGCCCCAGCCGTAGGTCACCAACTTGGACGCCGCCTTGATGGCCTCGCACTCCTCGGGCGGCACCGTCACGAAGTAATGAGGCGCCGGCCCCCGCCAGTACCAGAGTTCACCGCTAAAGGCCAGGCTCATGGAGAAGAGTGTAGGGCAAGGGCGGGAGGGCCCATTCACGCCCTGCAATGCCGACCACGCCGCTGTCTGTGCCAAACTCTCATTTCGTTCGCCTGAGACGCGGTGGAGGGTTCTTTCCTCCACCCAGCTGAGTTCCGCTGTGATACGGCTTCCGTCTATTCCACTGACCACCTGGGAAGGCGCCGATTTATTACAAACTCCGCGCCCGTCAGCCCGCTTCTGCTCCTGCAGCCTTACAGAGCTCTCCAAGTCCAGCCGAATGAAACTGTTGTTGCCAACGACTTCCCCAAAGTTCGGAGGAGACTTACGGCGCCTGGCCCAGCACGTCGTCGGCTTCGGTGGCGTCCAGCAGGTTTTCCAGGTGGGCGTCGTCGTTAAAGCCCAGCAGCATGCCGCTGCCCTCGCCCAGCAGCACGCGGGTCAGCGAGGTGTTGGACACGCTCAGGCGCGCCCAGGCGTTGGCAGGCACGCCGCCCAGGGCCAGGCCCACCGCCACACGCACCACGCCGCCGTGGGTAAAGACCAGCACCCGCCCGCCAGGATGCCGCGCGCGCAGTTCGGCAAAGGCCGCGCCGCTGCGGGCATACAGGTCTTCCATGCTCTCGCCGCCGGGGCGCCGGGTACTCCAGGGGTTGGTCAGCAGCGTGGCCAGATACTCCGGGTAGCGCTCGCGGATGTCGGCAATCACCAGGCCCGACAGCTCGCCCACGTCAATTTCGCGCAGGCCAGGGTGGGCCTGCGGCTGCGGCGCGCCGGTCAGACGTTCAGCCACCAGATCGGCAGTGCGCGCGGCGCGGGTCAGGTCGCTGGTGTAAACGGCGTCAAAGCTCTGGCCGGTCAGGCGCTCAGCGAGGCTGGAAGCCTGCAAGATGCCGATATGACTGAGGGGCACGTCGGCCTGGCCCTGGTAGCGTCCGTCGGCGTTCCAGGTGCTTTCGCCGTGGCGCACCACCCAGAACTCGGTGGCCGCGGACCGGTCCGGCGCAGCAAACCCGGTCGGCGGCCGCTGGGACGACGCCGGGCGCCTGGTCAAGAGTTGCCCCGGAAACTCACGCCCTGGCCCGCCACCATCTCGCCAATCACCCAGGGCTGCTCGCCAGCGGCCGTGAGGGCCGTCAGGGCCGCCGCCTGCGCCCCGGCAGGCACGATGAACAGGAAACCCACCCCCATATTCAGCGCGCGAAAGGCTTCCTGACGGGGCACGCCGGCGCGCTCCACAATCAGTTCAAAGACGGGCGGCACCGTCCACGAGGCGGTGTCAATCGCCATGCCAATGCCCGGCGGAAACACGCGCGGGGGGTTGTCCACCAGGCCGCCCCCGGTGATATGGGCCATGCCGCGCACCTCAACCCCCGCCGCCACCAGCGCGTCGTAGGCGGGCAGATAAGCGCGGTGAGGCACAGGCAGCACCTCGCTCAACGTCTGCCCGCCTAGGTCGGCGCGGGCCTCGGTCCAGTCGAGGCTATCCAGGGCCAGGCGCGCCAGCGAAAAGCCGTTGGTGTGCAGGCCGCTGCTGGGCAGCGCCAGAACGGTGTCGCCGACCTGGATGCGCTGACCGTCAATCAGGGCGGGGCGGTCCACCACACCCACGATGGTACCCACAATGTCCAGTTCGCCGTCCACGTACACGCCGGGCATCTCGGCGGTTTCGCCGCCCAGGAGGGCCACGCCCAGCGCTTCGCAAGCCTGCGCCGCGCCCGTCACGACCTCGGCCACCCGCTCGGGGTGCAGCTTGCCCATCGCCACGTAATCAAGGAAAAACAGCGGTCGGGCGCCCTGCACCAGAATGTCATTGACGCAGTGGTTCACGATGTCGGCGCCCAGCCCGGCAAACTGGCCCGTGCGCACCGCCACCTTGGTCTTGGTGCCCACGCCGTCGGTGCTGGCCACCAGCACGGGGTCGGCCATATCGCCAAAGGCCGCGCGAAACAGCCCCCCAAAGCCGCCCAAGCCGCCCAGCACATTGGGGGTGTGGGTGCGCGCCACGGCGCCTTTCATCAAGTCCACCGCGCGGTGCCCGGCGTCAATGCTGACCCCAGCCCGCTCGTATGCCGACGCCGAAGCGTCTTCTCTTTTCCCTGTCATGAGCCTCCTGCTGCGCGCCTGTGACAGGCGACACCTTTGTGCGGTCAGTCTACCCGAGTCGCTTCGCTGCGCGCCGCCTCAGGTTCGGCCCGGCGGGCCAGCCACCAGCGCACCAGCACCACCAGGCCCACCGCCGCCGACAGCAGGCCCACCCCCCACGCCAGGCGCTCGCTGCTGCCCGAGAGCCACACCACCAGCGCCGTGACTGGCAGCGCCCCCACCGCCGTGGCCAGCATGAAGGGCCGGAAACCCATGCGGGCCGCGCCCGCCACCAGATTCAGGACGTCGGCCGACAGCACCGGCATCAGACGCACCATCAGCACGCCCTGGGTGCCGTGGCGCTGTGCGAAGTCGTAGGCGGTTTTGCGCGCCCGCTCGCCGGCCAGGGTGCGGACCAGGGTATCGCCCAGCAACCGGCCCAGGCCGTAGCCAGCCGCCGCCCCCAGCAGCGTGCCGGCGTACACGATGAAAAAGCCTTCGACGGGGCCATAAGCGCGCGCTGTCACGGCAATCATGACCAGCGCCGGCAGCACCGGCAACACGGCCTGAAGTACGAAGCCCGCCAGCAGCGCCAGCGGTCCGGCCCAGCCCAGCCCCGACACAAACACCTGGGTCATCTGGGGGTCACTGCTCGTCAGGGCCTGGTAGGCGCGCACCAGAAAGGCGCGCACCTCGGGCTGAAGGCAGATGCCCAGCAGCACCAGCGCCGTGACCGTCAGAATCAGCCAGCGCAGGAAGCGGGGGGGATGGGCAGCGGCCATTGCGCGCCCAGTGTAGAGCGTCGCCGTGAGACTGAGGTCCTCAGAAAGTGACAGGCCAGCCGAACAGGTCTAGCCTCGTTCTCCTTCTTGCGAGTTGGAGGTGGACGCGACTCGTCTGATAACAGCGGCTAATTCCGCGCCTGAGCCAGAAGCGCTCCTCAATGCTATGCACGCCGCTGACTCCTGAAGTGGCCGGGAGACATCACCATTAGTTGCTTTGGATGCTGCTGTCAAACCAGCCTGAATACCCCACCAATCTGCCTTTCCATAGCCACGGTGCCCTCTGCCGCTTCTGTCACACCCAACTCAGAACAGTCAGAGACTCAGACCTTGCTGCGTAGAGGGCCGGCCTGATCCTTTTGTTCTCAGGGCAGCGGCACAGTCAGGCCGTCGTGAGCGTAGCGCCAGCCGGGCGGCAGATGGGCGACCTGCCGCGCGTCCACCCCATGCGACAGGTGGGTCAGGATGACCTGCCGGGCGGCCTGCGCCCAGGGCAGGGCCAGGGCTTCACGCACGTCGTACACGCTGCGCCCGCTGTGATCCTGGGCCGATTCGTCGGCAAAGGACGTGCCCAGGACCAGCAGATCCAGCCCGGTCAGCCACGCGGCGGCCGTGTCGCCGGGCACGTCAATCGCGTCGGTCATGATGGCCGCTGCCCAGCCGGGAGCATCGAGCCGAAAGGCGTGGCTCTCGCCATTCGCCCCGTGCGGCACGCGGAAGGCGCGCAGGGTCACGCCGCCCATCCGCACCCCCTCGTCGGGCCAGACCTGCACGGGCGACCGCAGCCGGAAGGCGTAGCCAAAGCGCTCGCGGATGGCCGAAATCACGCTGGCCGGGGCATAGACCGGCAAGGTGCCCCCGGCGTGCTGCACGTAATCCAGCAGGTCACCCAGGCCTAGCAGATGGTCGTTGTGTGCGTGAGACAGCAGCACCATGCTCGGCACCAGCAGCGCTGGCAGGCGGGCCAGGGCAGCGTGGGTATCGGGGCCCGCGTCCAGCAGCGCACTCTGGGCACCCACCCGCAGCAGCGTGGCCGTGCGGCGACGATTCACGCCCCCTGCGCGCGCCTCGGTACACACGTCGCAGGCACACCAGAAGCGCGGCACACCCTTGCTGTCTCCCGTGCCCAGCAGGGTCAGAGAGGCGGGGGCCGTCACGGCCCCGTCATCCCATCAGCGCCCTCATCACAGGGCCATCAGGTCACGGGCGGCGCGCTCCAGATTCGCGCTGCCCGCCAGACTGGTGCCCACCAGCACCGCGTCGGCCAGGCCGCGCACACCCGTCAGGTCGGCTGGGGTGCGGTACCCACTCTCAGCGACCAGCACACCCGCAAATCCGGCTTCCCGCGCCCGGCGAATCAGGCGGGGGCTGACCTCCAGGTCAATGTGCAGGGTGGTCAGGTCCCGGTTGTTTACCCCGATGATGCGCGCGCCAGCGGCCAGCGCCACGTCCAGTTCCCGCTCGTCATGAACCTCGACCAGCGCGTCCAGACCGAGATGATGCGCTCCCTCCAGAAATTCAGCGGTGGCCTCACCCAGCACACTGATCATCAGCAGCGCCGCCGAGGCGCCCCAGTCGGCGGCCTCGCGCAGCATGGCGGGATGCACCACGAAGTCCTTGCGCAGGGCGGGCAAAGTTACGCCGCCCACCACGTCGCGGAGCGCCTGAGCGTCGCCGCCGAAATGCCTCGGCTCGGTCAGGACGCTGATGGCCGCCGCGCCGCCCGCCTGGTAGGCCAGCGCCGCCGATAAGGGGTCCAGTGGGGCAATGGCGCCCTGGCTGGGGCTGGCGCGTTTGACTTCGGCAATCAGGGCCAGGCTGGGAGCCGCCAGCGCCGCCTCCAGTCGCCGCGCGGCGGGCCGGGGCTCCCCCAGCGCCGGGTCAGCCCCCTGGTAATCGGCCACGCGCTCGGCCACGATGCGGCCCAGCACCCCCGGCACACGCGAAAAATCCAGCGTTGTTTCACTCTTCACTGCGCCGCCCCTGTCATGGGGGCGAGGATAGCGCGGCCCTCCCTGGCGCGCGCAGGCCGTGTTAGCCTGAGCAGGTATGAGTCTCGCCCCCGGCAACGGCCCCGTCCAGATTACGCAAGAACAGTTGCAAGCCCGCATTCAGGAAATTGCGGCCAAGATTCGTGAGGATTACCGGGGGCTGGAGCCTCACCTGATTTGTGTCCTGAACGGCGCATTTATGTTCCACACCGACCTCGTGCGCGCCCTGAACATCCCCTGCACCATTGATTTTCTGCAGGCCAGTTCTTACGGCAACGCCAAGCAGAGCAGCGGCGAGGTGCGGATTGTCAAAGACCTCCAGTTTCCCATCAGTGACCGCCATGTGGTGCTGGTGGAAGACATCGTGGACACCGGCATCACCATGAATTACCTGCTGCACTACCTTGAAGGGCGCGGCCCCAAGAGCCTCAAGATTGCCGCCCTGCTGAGCAAACCCAGCCGCCGCAAGGTCGAGATTCCGGTGGAATACCTGGGCTTTACCATCCCCGACGCCTTCGTCTACGGCTACGGCCTGGACCGTGCCCAGTTTGACCGCAACCTGCCGTTTATCACCAGCCAGGAGTAAAGGGCGGAGATGGTTCAGGGGCAGAGGCATCATCGCCTCTGCCCGCGCTTGTTGGCGTTGTGAAGTCCTGAGACTCATCGCGGAACCCAGAGGACTTGGATGAAAAGTTCTCAGCCACCCTGAGACGAAGTGAGCTCAACAGACAGCGGCAGAGGTGGACTTGAGGGGTGTGCCTTGACCTCAGGGTGGAACGGGCAGCCGCTCTGACCCCAATCGAATCTTTGCCAGCGGTTCAATCTGACCAGAAAAAAGCAAAATCGGGCTGACGGACGTGGAGTTGACCAATCGCCTTCAGCGCAGGAACGGTTGGCCCAGCCGCCGCGTACCGCCACCCAAGTGACCACGACACCCCCGCCCCTCGTTCTGTCTCATCTGACCCTTCAGGCAGCGGGCCGCCCGCTGGCGTGCCTGCCCCATCTCACCCTGAACCGGGGCGAGGTGCTCCATCTGCTGGGGCCCAACGGTGCAGGCAAAACCACGCTGCTGCGTGTCCTGGCCGGCGAATTACCCGCAACCGGCCGGGCCGAAGTGCTGGGTCATCCACCGGGAAGTCTGGGCGCCCGCGCCGCCACGGCCTGGGTGCCGACCCATGCTCCCCTGCCCGACGACCTGACCGCTAAGGAAAGCCTGCACTTCACGGCGGCGCTGTGGCGCCGGCCCGTTCAGCCGCTGCTGACCCTGGCCGCAGCCCTGGGACTGACACGCTGGCTGGGCGCCTGGCCCACAGAACTGTCTCAGGGCACGCGGCAAAAAGTGGCCCTGAGCGGCGCGCTGGGCCTGGGCCTGCCGCTGACCTTGCTGGACGAACCGTTCGGCACGCTCGATAGTGCCACGCGGCAGGTCACGCGAGAGGCCATTCAGACTGCCGCCCGCGCCGGCAGCGCCTTTATCATCACCACTCACGGCGACGAACTGGCGACTATGGATGTTCAGACGTTGAGCCTGGACAGCGCGTGAAAAGCGGCGCTTCACACCACGCCGTCTGGGCGGCCCAGCACCTGACCACCCGCCGGGCCTGGAGCTTTACCTGGGCCGCGCAGCGCGCCAGTGGGGTGCCGCTGCTGGCTGCCTACCTGGGGGCCGCAGGACTGGTCGCCCTGCTGAGCCTCTGGCAGCTGTACCAGCCTGCACCCTTCACGCTTCCTCTGGGGCTGGTCACACCGATTGTCTGCGCGGTTCTGCTGCTGGCGGTGCTCGTCAGCCGCCGCCCGAATGTCGCCCTGACCACAGCCGAACTGGGCTGGCTCCGTTCGCCCACGCCGCCCTGGGCGGTCCTGGCCTGGCCCCTTCTCCGAACAGCAGCCCCCTGGTTGGGTGCAGGGCTTCTGGGCGGCGCGGCCCTGCTGGTGGTCAGTCTTCCAGCGTGGCCTGTGGCGGCGGCCCTGCCTGGCCTCGCCGCTGCCGTGCCGGTCCTTCAGGCGGCGAGCCACGCGCAGCGACTCACCGCCAGCCGCCGCGTCCGGTTGCTGCTCACGGTGCTCCCGCCTCTTCTGGGAGCGCTGCACCCCCTTGGGCTGATGGTCGGCGGGCTCCTGACGCTTCTCGCTGGCGGCTTCATCTGGAAGCAGACGCTGCGTTCAGCCCTGCCTCCACGCCTGCTGCGACAGCTGGAGGTGCAGGCCGTGCGCGCCGGAACCCGGCGGCTGGGCCTGCCGCCCCTGGCGGTCAATGCCGATGGCCTGCGGCCCGCACGGCGGTGCACCGTAAAGCCGCCTGTCGCCCCCACCCCAGCCCGCATCCTGCTCTGGCGGGCCACCTTGCCCCTCCTGATCTCTCCAGCGGCGGTGCTGCCGACCCTGCTGGGTGGTCTGGCCCTGGCCGCCGGGCTGCCTGGCCTGATGGGCCCATGTCTGGCCACCGGGCTGCGGCTGCTACCAGCGCTGCCTCCACCAGCAGCCCCGGTGCCCGCGTCCAAAGCCCTGTGGTGGAGCCTGCTGCCCAGCGGCCTCACACTAGGCGCGGTGTGTGCGGTAGGCGCACTGCTGGCAGGCGCCAACCTGGCCCTGACCCTCAGTGCGGGACTGGCGCCCTGGCTGGCCCTCGCCGTGTTTCACTGGCTGGGGGGCAGCCGCCCCACGGCTGGGGCCGGTGTCCGGATGCAGCTGGAACTGGGCGCAGGGTTGACCCCTGGCATTCTGACGGCGACATGCGTAGGCCTGGGCTTACCCAGCCTGGCCCCACTGGCTCTGCTGGGACTGGGCCTACTGGCACTGCTGGTGAACCCTCTGAATTGATGCCCACAGCGGAATCCTGAGCGGTTGGGGGGAATCTACTCTCAATGGCTGTTCAGGCAACCAAAGTTCGTGATGGAAAGAGGCAGCACCGTAGGCGGAAGTGAAGGGCGAACAGCACACCTCAACCGAACTGGCCGCCGCTGTCAGGGCACTCGTATGGTCGTCAGCATGGCAAAGTGGTCGCTGATTTTGGGCCTGTCCTGACGAATGCGGTCGCCCGTGTGTGCCAGCCCCGCCGAGTAGAAGAAATAGTCAATGGTGCGGTCGGGTTGCCCCACCGCCGGGTCGTTCGGGAAGTGGGTGTAGTACTTCGCCTCCCCTGTCTCAATCTGCGCCTCGCTGGGAAAGGACTCGTACGCGTCCATCAGGGGCTTCAGTTCGGTCTGAGGATTGAAATAGGCGCGTTCCCGCTCGCGCAGGCGCGTGTACGCCCCCGCCGTGCCCAGCAGGTTGAAGTCGCCGCCCATCAGCCAGGGGCCTGGTGTGCCGCCCAGCAACTCGCCCACCGCCGCCACCTGCCTGTGCATGGTGTCGCAGCCCTGGGCAAAGGCGTCCATATGCGTCTGGTAGGCGGTCAGGGGCGGGCCGCCCTGAACAGGCAAGGTGACGCCCAGCACGGCGCGCTTGAAGTTAAAGGCCACCGTCACTGGATCGCCGCAGATGCGCGGCAGGGCGTACCGGGTCGCCCCCGCCAGGCGGAAGCGACTGAGGGTGCCCAGGCTCAGGCCCACCTCGCCCATGATGCTGGGGTGGGGCACGAAGGCGGCGCGGTGATAGTACGCGGTGGCCGTGCAAGGATAGGCCCCGCCCAGCCGCGCCTGAAGCTGGGCCAGCTGGTCGGCGTGGTCGGTGCGCTTGCTGTCGCGGTCCAGCTCCTGGAGCAGGATCAGGTCAGGGTTTTCCTGGCGAATCACGGCCACCACCTCGGTCAGCGTGCGTGCCAGGCTTTCGGGGGTGGGGCGGGTATCGGGACCGTCACCCGCCAGGGTGTCGTAAAAGAACACGTACCCGCGCCCGGCCAGGTACTGCACGTTCCAGCTCAGCACCTTGACCGCCTGACCTCTCTGCAGGGTCGGCGTGGTGGCCGGGCAGGTGAGGTCAGCCGCCTGCACAGCTTTGGGGTGGTCGGTCAGGGCGTAGACCAGGCCCACCAGTGCCGCCACCAGCACCGCCAGACCCAGCAGAGCGCGCGGCCACCACCGCGCCCGGCGAGATTGAAGTCGCATGTTGAGGGCAGTGTAACGAATTTCCTGGCCTTTCCCAGACCCAGGCGGGCTGCTCGGCGGCCACCAGCATGAGGTGAATGACGCAGGCTCTACAGTGCGGGCGTGCTGGCCGCGCTGCTTGTTCTTCTGACCGTCGGTCTGGTGATCTGGCGGCCCTCTGGCCTGGGACCGGCGCGCGCCGCGACACTGGGGGCCCTGGCCGCTCTGCTGACTGGCGTGGTCCCCCTCAGCGCTCTGCCCGCGTTGTGGCAGGCCACCTGGAACGCCACGCTGACCCTGGTGGGCCTGATGGTCCTGAGCCTGCTGCTGGACGCGGCCGGCCTGTTCCGGTTGGGCGCGCTGTATGTGGCCCACTGGGGCAGAGGCAGTGGCCGGCGGCTGCTGGCCCTGCTGGTGGGGCTCAGCGCCCTGGTCGCCGCCCTGTTTGCCAACGACGGCGGCGTGCTGATTCTCACGCCCATCGTGCTGGAACTGGCGGCGCTGCTCAGGCTGAACCGGGCCGCCACCCTGGCCCTGGCACTGGCTGTGGGCTTTGTGGTTGACGCCGCCAGCCTGCCGCTGACGATCAGCAATCTGACCAACCTGCTGGCCGCCGACGCCTTTGGGCTGGGGTTTTCTGGCTATGCCCACGTGATGGTGCCCGTCAACCTGGCGGTGGTGCTGGCCTGTTTCCTGACCCTGCTGCTGGTGTATGGCCGGCAGCTCCCCCAGCGTTACGACCCTGCTGACCTGCCTGAGCCGCGTAGCGCCGTTCACTCCTGGGCTGTGTGCCGCGCCGGCGTGGTCGCGGCGCCCTTCTTGCTGGCCGGCGCCTTTCTAGCCGAAGACCACGGCATGCCCATCAGCGCGGTGGTTGGGGCCTGCGCCGCTGGGGTGTGGCTGGTGGCGGCACTGGGGCGGCAGGTGGACAGCCGCGCGGTGGTCCGGACGGCTCCCTGGAACGTGGTGATGTTCAGTCTGGCCATGTTCACCGTGGTCTCGGGGCTGCGGGAAGCCGGGCTCAGCGGTCACTACGGCGACTGGCTGGCCGGCTGGGCCGAGCGGGGTGAAGGCGCGGGGGTGCTGGCGTCCGGGCTCAGCGTGGCGGCCCTCAGTGCTGGCCTGAACAACCTGCCCGCGCTCCTGATTGCCCTCCTGGGCCTGCAAGAGGCCGGCGTCACCGGGGCGGCGCGGGACGCCCTGGTGTACGGCGCCGTGGTCGGCGCCAACATCGGCCCCAAGCTGACGCCCATTGGCAGCCTCGCCACCCTGCTGTGGCTGCACGTGCTGCGCGGGCGCGGCCTGGACGTGAGCTGGGGCGACTACCTGCGCGCCGGGCTGCGCCTCACGCCCCCCGTGCTGCTGGTGGGGCTGCTGGCCCTGTGGCTGCGGCTGGCCCTGGGCTAACCTGAGCGCGTGAAGAGCCGTATTCTGGGGCCCTTGCTGACACTGATGGTCCTGCTGGCTGGGGCCGCCTGGTGGCAGTCCGGGGCGCGCTGGCGAGGGGCCCTGTACTGCGCCGAGCAGCCGGGCCAGGTCTGGGGCGTGGCCCCCATCCCTGCCGGTGCCACCCTCCTGTGCCCCGAATCAAGCAGCGTGCGGGCCGAAGTGCGCCGGGGCGACACCCGAATCGAGCAGTATCTGTTCGCCGACTGGCAGCCCGAAACGCTGCTCCGGCTGCTGGAAGCGGAGGGCTTTACCCGCCTGTCCACCCGCCCCGACGACGGCATTCAGTTCGAGGCTGTCCTGACGAGCGGCCGCGAGCGTGTCCTGTATATCGCCGAACACCGGGGCGAGGGCACGCTGGTCAACCTGGGCGGCACGCCCATGCGTTAAAAAAGGCCAGATGGCCGATGCCAGCAGGCCGTTTGTGCGCTAAACTGCCTCCATGATCCGCTCTGCGCTTCTCAGCCGGGGACGCCTCGACTAGCCTCACCGCTACGTTCGAGCGTCCCCGGCTGCGTGCCGGGGCGTTTTTTTGCTGATGGCTGAAGGAACAAGTCACGTCCCCCATCACCCCTCAGTCACCCTTGCCCTCAAAGGAGCCCTGTCTCATGACCCAGACCAATGAAACCGCCAGCATCAACATTCAGGAGCCGCGCATGGAGCGGTACAACCCCCACGCCATAGAAGGCAAGTGGCAAGGCACATGGGCCAAGGCAGGCCTGTACATCTTCCAGGAAGATGCGCCCGGCGAAAAGCATTACGCCCTGACCATGTTTCCTTACCCCAGCGGCAACTTGCACATCGGGCACTGGTACGCCAACGTCGCGCCGGACGCGCGGGCCCGCTGGATGCGGATGCGCGGCTACAACGTGCTGTTCCCGATGGGCTTTGACGCTTTTGGCCTGCCCGCCGAGAACGCGGCCATTAAAAACAACGTCAACCCGGCCACCTGGACCTACAGCAACATCAAGTACATGACCGGGCAGTTTCAGCGCATGGGCACCATGATTGACTGGACCCGCTCGTTTGCCACCTGCGACCCGGACTATTACCGCTGGAACCAGTGGTTTTTCACCGAGTTCTTCAAGCGCGGCCTGGCCTACAAGAAGGGCGGCCTGGTGAACTGGTGCCCCAAGGACCAGACGGTGCTGGCCAATGAGCAGGTCGTGAACGGCGCCTGCGAGCGCTGCGGCACCCCGGTCGAAAAACGCAACCTGAGCCAGTGGTATCTGAAAATCACCGATTACGCCGACGAACTGCTGGACTTCTCGGCCACCGACATGCCCGAGAAAGTCCGCCTGATGCAGACCAACTGGATTGGCAAGTCGGTGGGCGCCGAGGTGACCTTTCAGACCCCCGCTGGGCCAGAAACGGTGTTTACCACCCGCCCCGATACCCTGATGGGCGCGACCTTTCTGGTCCTGGCCCCCGAACACAGCAAGGTCTCGGCCCTGACCACCGATGAGCAGCGCGCCGAGGTGGAGGCTTACGTCACCGCAGCGGGCCGCAAGACAGACGTGGAACGCCAGCAGGAGGGCGAAAAGACCGGCGTATTCACCGGCAGCTACGCCACGCACCCGGTCACGGGGCACCAGTTGCCGATCTGGGTGGCGGACTACGTGCTGGTCACCTACGGCACCGGCTCGATCATGGCGGTGCCGGCCCACGACGAGCGCGACTTCGCCTTTGCCAGGAAATTTGGTCTGGACATTGCCGAGGTGATTCGCCCGGACGGCGGCGAGCCGATGACCAGGGACGCCACCGAGGCCTATACGGGCGAGGGCACCGTCGTCAATTCCGGCGAGTTTGACGGCATGCCCGGCGGCAAGGCCAGCATCGCCGCCATCACCGGGCAACTGGAGGCACGCGGGATTGCGAAGGCCCGGACGACCTACCGCCTGCGCGACTGGCTGGTCTCACGCCAACGCTACTGGGGCACGCCCATTCCCATCGTGTACTGCGCCGAACACGGTGCCCAGCCGGTGCCGGCCGAGGACCTGCCCGTGCGCCTGCCCGAGACCGTGGAATTCACGCCCACTGGTCAGAGTCCTCTGAAGCTGAACACCGACTGGACCGCCGCCACCTGTCCTGTCTGCGGCGGCCCCGCCGAGCGCGACACCGACACCATGGACACCTTCGTGGATTCCAGCTGGTACATGTACCGCTACCTGAGTCCAGGCAACGAGACCTACCCCTTTGATCCCGAAAAGGCCGGCCTTCTGCCCGTGGACCTGTACACCGGCGGGATTGAACACGCCATTTTGCACCTGCTGTACTCGCGCTTCTGGACCAAAGTCATGCGCGACATGGGCCTGACCACCCAGAGCGAGCCGTTTGCGTGGCTGCGCAATCAGGGCATGATCCTGGGCGAGGACGGCGAGAAGATGAGCAAGAGCCGGGGCAATGTGGTGGACCCCGACGATCTGGTGCGGGAATACGGCGCCGACACAGTGCGCACCTATCTGCTGTTTATCGCGCCGTGGGAACTGGGCGGGCCCTGGGACCCGCAGGGCATCAACGGCCCGGCCAAGTGGCTGGGGCGCGTCTGGAACCTGTATTTCGAGGACCACCCCGTTGGCCCCGCCGAGAAGGTCACGGACGCCGAACTGCGGTACGCGGTTCACGCCACCCTGAAAAAAGTAAGCGGCGACTTCGAGCGCCTGAGCTTTAACACCATCGTCGCCGCCCTGATGGAGCTGACGAATACGCTGGTCAAGGCCAAGCGCGCCCCGGTGTTCGGCACCCCTGCCTGGGCCGAGGCCCTGCAGATGTTTAACCTGATGCTGGCCCCGGTGGTGCCCCACATTGCCGAGGAAATCTGGACCGAACGCGGCGGCGAAGGCAGCGTGCATACCCAGAGCTGGCCTGCGGTGGACGAGCAGGCCGCCACCCGTGACACCGTGACCCTGGGCGTGCAGGTCAGCGGCAAGGTGCGCGGCGAGATCACGCTCTCCAAGACCGCCACCGCTGAAGAGGCCCTGAGCGCCGCCAAAGCCAACGCCGACGTGGCCCGCTTTGTTGAGGGCAAGACGGTCGTCAAGGAGATTTATGTGCCGGGCCGGATTATCAATATCGTTGTAAAGTAGCGCACTTCTTTCGACAGGGCGCACCACCTGCACAGGCCAGTGCGCCCTGCCTTTTTTGCCCAATAGTCCGACAATTCAAGCGAAAGGCAAAAGATACCAGTTGACAAAATAAACTACTTTGTTCTAACGTGGCTTTACCACAACTGAAGCCCCTACGGGCTTCTGGAGGCTATATGACAAACGTACTTTTTGTTCAGGGTAACCCGAAAAGTGTAGAGCAGTCCGTCTCCTTGCAGCTGGGTCAGCACTTTGTCGAGACGTTTCAGGCGGCCTCAGCCAACACGGTGGTCAGCACCCTGGACCTCTACAGCGACTTCATTCCCCTGATTGACGCTGATGTCGTAACCGGATGGGGCAAGCTGGCAGCGCAGCAGGACCTCTCGCCCGAAGAGGCGCAAAAAGTGCAGCGTCTGGGCGAACTGGTGGACCAGTTTCTGGCCAGTGACGTGCTGGTGTTTGCGGCGCCGCTCTGGAACTTTGGTTACCCGCCCATGGTTAAAGCCTATATGGACGCCGTGGCTGTGGCGGGCAAAACCTTCCAGTATTCCCCCCAGGGTCCAGTGGGCCTTACCAGGGGCAAGCGCGCGGTCATTCTGGAATCGCGCGGCGGGTTCTACAGCGGCGACGCGCAGAACTTCCTCCACTCTGCCAACTATCTAAAAGGCTTCCTGGGCTTTCTGGGCGTCACGGAGGTCGAGACGGTCTTTGCCGAGGGCCTGAACTTTGACCCCAGCAAAGCCGACGAGATTCTGGCCGCCGCCAAGGGCCGCGCCGCCCAACTGGCCCAGACGATGGCCAAGCAGCCAGAAGCCGCACTGGTCTAAGCCGAAGTCGGGCGAGCTTCAGCACAGGCTTCGGCGTTGACCCGGCGAGAAGGAATCGGAGACCTCAGGACAACAGCCGCTTCCTGGATGATGGTTGGCTGTGGAAGACGGCGCAGCGAGGACAAGGCAGCAGACCGCCGCACTCATCCGGCCGAGGTTACCTCTCGGCGCCGCAGGGTAGACGGTGGGACACAGCAAAGAGCGAGCGTGCCCGTGTGTGGCCCGCTCGCTCTTTGTCCGGCAGCACTTCACGCGCTGGGCCAGTTCTCCCGCTTACATCAGGCTGCGAATGCGGCCTTCCAGTTCGCGGGCCACCGCGTCAGGGCCGGCTTGCAAGGTCTGGCTGCTCAGGTGCCAGTTGCCTTTACGCTCCGTCTCGCTGGTAAAGATGCTCGCCATGCCAGTGGCGCGGCGGTCAACCTCCAGAATCACGTCCAGGCCGCCCATCTGCGGGAAAATCATCATCTCGATTTCCGCAATCTTGTACTGGCCGTAGGGCGGGCGGAAGCTGATTTCCTGGGCGATGCGGCCGTGGTGGTATTCCACCTCGCTGCCTGACAGCTGAAACCCCAGCTGCTGCGCGGCCATGAACAGGGTTTCCATCTCACGGCTGGGCAGAATCTGGAGGGTGTCCTGGTCGCCGGGGTCGGCGGCGCCCGCAATGTCGGCGTCGGTGGCCAGCCAGACCGAGGTGCCGCTGAGAGTCAGGGGCGTGCCCGCAGGCACAGGAATGCTGAAGGGGAATTCGCGGCGCTCGCCTGGGCGCAGATCGAAGCCCGGCACCACGGCGACCTTGCTGAGCTGGTGGTGAACATAGGTGTCGTCGTGCTTGTAGCGGGTCGCCAGGCCCAGGTTAATGCGCTCGATGCGCTGGTCCACGCCCCCGCCCGTCACGACGATCACGCCGTTGACACTCTCGCCAATGCGCACAGCAGGGTTCTGCACCTGGGCGTCCACGCGCGCGCCACCCACACCGACTGCGGCCATCATCCGTTTTAAGAATCCCATACTCCTCCCTGTACGCCCCAGGCGCGTGAATAGTTCCGAAGATGACGTTTGGAGTCTAAGCCTTTTTGGCCGCGGCGCGCGGTGACCGGACGGGCGGCGCGAGGAGGGCCGCCTGCATGGCCGCCCCAATGATGCCAGCCTCGTTGAGCAGCTGCGCGGGCACCACACGGCTGCGGTCCAGGGTCAGGTGGGGCGTCCATTTGTCGGCTTTTTTGCTGATTCCACCACCGATAATGAACAGCTCCGGGCTGAACAGCAGTTCCAGGTGTTGCAGGTAGGAACAGGCGCGTTTGCTCCACTGTTTCCAGTTCAGGTCGTCGCGTTCCCGCGCCCGGTCAGAGGCCCAGGTTTCGGCGTGTTTGTCGCGCAGCCACAGGTGCCCCAGTTCGGTGTTGGGCACCAGCACGCCGTCATGAATCAGGGCGCTGCCAATGCCGGTGCCAAAGGTCAGCACCATGACCGTGCCGTCCTGACCGGCGCCGGCGCCAAAGCGGGCCTCGGCCAGCCCAGCAGCGTCAGCGTCATTGAGCAGATGCACCTCCTGGCCCACCGCCTCGCTGAGTAGGGTATCGGCGTCCAAGCCAATCCAGTCTTTGTGCACGTTGGCCGCTGACAGGGTGCGCCCCCGCTGCACGATGCCGGGAAAGGTCACCCCCACCGGGCCGGGCAGCCCAAAGCCCTGGACCAGCTCGGCCACCACTGCCTTGACGTCGGCGGGCGCGGCGCCTTCCGGGGTGGGGATACGGCGGCGCTCGCCGACCAGCTGCCCGGTCAGGGTGTCCACCGGCGCGCCCTTGATCCCGCTCCCGCCTATGTCAATGCCCAGAGTCACGCTCATATGGGGTACAGCCTAAGCGATAGGCCACGCCCAGCGCCCCTGCCTGGCCGCCCCACTCTGTGAACTGAGTTCTTGTTTGAACAGGGTGCAATTTTGAACCGGGCGCGCTATACCTTGGGGAATCATGGATTCCACCTCGCTGCGCGAACGCCAGAAGGAGCGCCGCCGCGCCCGCATCTATTCTGTCGCCATTGACCTGTTCAAGCGCGGGGGCTTTCAGACGACCACCGCGACGGATATCGCGCGGGCCAGCAACGTCTCGCGCGGCACTTTTTTTAACTATTACCCATACAAAGAAGCGGTGCTGCTGGACTACGGCAGCGAGGTCATGAACCGCCTGCGCGATCACGCCGAGGCCCGGCTGCACGAAGGCACGCCGCCCCTGACGGTGCTGTATGAGGTCTGGGACCGCCTGGCCGAGGAAAATACCCGCGAGCGCGACCTGTTTCCGCCGCTGGCCTATGAGGTGATGAACCCCAACCCCGAACGCGCCCGCACCGCGTACCAGGCGCTGCCACTGAGCAAGGTCATCGAACTGATTCTGCGCCCTATGCACCACGCCGGGCAGATGCGCACCGACCTGAGCCTTCAGCGCATCAGCAACCTGATTGCCGACACCTACCTGATGGTGGCGCTGCGCTGGAGCGCCTACGGCACCGAGCGCCCCCTGCGTGAGGAAATGCGCCTCGCCCTCGGCCTGCTGCTGGAAGGCGCCGTGCGCCGCGACCTCCCCCGCCCTTGAGACCCAGGTGGGGCGCAGCGCGCGGTTCCCAGGAGGGCGCCGGGAGTACACTGCGCCGGTGAACGCCCTTCTCTTCCAGTTCCGCAGCAGGCCATGACCCTGCCCGAGCTGCGGATTGGCACCGCGCGCCACGCCTTTCCGTTTAGCCGGGGGCTGCTGGTCGAGTCGCTGGTCAATGCTGGCGCCACTGGCGCGGGTGCGGCGGCGGCGGCGCGGCGCATTGAGCAGCAACTGCGCCTGGCACGGCGCACCACCGTCAGCCCCAGCGAGCTTCAGGCCCTGATGGTCGAGGTGGCGCGCGACGTGGCCGGGTCAGCCGTGGCGCAGGCGGCGGCGGCCCAGACCCCGGCCTTCGTGGACATTCTGGTGACGGCCAAGAAGGGCGACCTGCCGTTTAGCCGGGGCGTGCTGGCCCGCACACTGGAAGACGCGGGGCTGTCGGGCAAAGACGCCTACGCCACGGCCAGCACGGTGGATGTGGGCCTGCGCCAGCGCGGCGTGCGGCGCCTGAGCGCCGAGGAAATTGACAACCTGACCGAAGACGCCCTGGCCACCCGCTACGGTGAACATCTGCGCCTGACCTACCGCTACCTGCGCCACAACCGGGGCAAACTGGGCGTGCTGGGCAGCGACAGCAACATGCCCAGCCCGTTTTCCAAAGGCATTCTGGTGCAGTCGCTGCTGGCCGCCGGGGTCGCGCCGGATGTGGCCCGCAAGGTGGCGCGCGTGACCCAGCGCGACCTGCGGGGCCGCGACGACCGCGTGGTCGCCCGCCACGCCATCCGCAACAAGGTCGAGGCGCTGCTGCGCGATGAGGTGGGGCCAGATGTCGGGGCGCGCTACCGCCTGCTGCGCGTCATTCGCCGCCCGCCCCGGCCGGTGATCGTGCTCCTGGGCGGCGTGTCAGGCACTGGCAAAAGCTTCCTGGCCGCCGAGATTGCCTACCGCCTGGGCATTGCGCGCGTGGTCAGCACCGATTCTATTCGGGAGGTCATGCGGGCCATGGTCTCCCCCGCCCTGGTGCCCACCCTGCACGCCAGCACCTTCAGCGCCTGGGAGGCCCTGCTGCCGCCAGGTGTGCCGCGTCCCGAGACCCCCACCCGCGAAGCCCTGCTGGCGGGCTTCCGTGACCAAGTGCAGCAGGTGAGTGTCGGCCTGGGGGCTGTGGTGGCCCGTAGCGTGCAGGAAGGCAGCAGCCTGGTGCTCGAAGGCGTTCATCTGGTGCCCGGCTACCTCCGTGCAGAGGCGTTCCGGGGCGCGCTGCTGGTGCCCATGCTGGTCACGCTGCCTGACGAGGAAGAACACCGCCGCCACTTTGAAAGCCGCGACTCTGAAACGGCCGCGAGCCGTCCCCTGCACCGCTACATGGCCTATTTCAGAGAGATCCGCGCCATGCAAGATGAGCTGGAAGCCCTGGCCCGCGCTCAGGACGTGCCCCTGCTGGACGGCTTGACCCTGGATGAGAGCGCCGAGCAGGCCGTGGATGTGGTCCTGAAGCGCGTGATGGTGGCCCTGACCCCCGAAGAGCGGCTCAGCCTGCTGGGCGAGGACGGCTCTGAGCTGACTCTGGGTGCTGGAGGATAAGAAGACAAAGGCGCGTCTGCGGCCAGAAGTCTGACAGCGGCTGCCAGTTCCATTGAGGGCCCATCAACGCCACTCCACTCCACTTTTGCCGCTGTCTCTGACGGACACCCACTGTGTTCGCCTCAGCGTGGTTGAGGATCATCACCCTCAATCACGCTGAGTTCCGCTGTGAGTCAAGAAAGAGAGCGCCAACGGGGAATCCCGCTGACGCCTTGTGATATGGACGAGGTGAAAGCCCTTTTCAGGAACGGCCCGGTGTGGCCATGCTTGAGCGCTGTACTCTCTGTTGCCAAAGCTGCGAGCAGCGCTCAGGGCAAAGCTTCTCTCAGGGTTAGGTGTTCAATTCAAGGAAACCAAGCCGGACAAACGGAGACCGAATCTGGAAGCAGCAAATCGGCTCTCGGCTGTTGTCCTGCCGTGGGCGCCGCTCAGGGCTGACCCTGCCGCTGCTTTGGCAGCTGTAATCAGCGCACGCTCAGCTGAACATCCACGTTGCCACGTGTGGCCACGCTGTAGGGGCAAACGGCATGGGCGGCGTGCATCAGGGCCAGGGCGTCGTCCTGGCTCAGGCCGGGGAAATGGCCTTCCAGGGCCACGTCCAGCGCAAAGGCCAGACCCTCGCGGCGCAGGCCCACGCGGGCCGTTACGGTGCTGTCCGGGGTCAGTTCCAGCTTCTGGCGGCGTGCGGCCACACCCAGGGCACCCTGAAAGCAGGCGGCATACCCGGCGGCAAACAGCTGTTCGGGGTTGGTGCCGGGACCGTCGTCTCCGCCGATGCCAGCCGGCACGCTTAAGGCAAAGTTCAGGCGGTCATCGCTGCTTGTCACGGTGCCGGCGCGCCCGCCTGTGGCGGTAACTTCTGCGGTATAGAGGTGATTCATGCGGCCCAGCATGGCGCGGGCCGATGCGCTGCAACGGCAAGCCGCCGCACAAAGAAGGTGTTCCTGCGTGAGGGGCAGTGGAGAGTGAGGCTGCTGATCTCCAGTTGAGGCCATCAGCCACCTGAGCTGACCAACTTTGCTCTGCGGCGGATGGAGACGAATAGACGCTGGCAAGCTAGAGGAAGACCCAGCCCACAAGGCTCTGTTCTTCAGGAGATTCAGAGGAGCCTCTGAAACGGCCCAGGAATCTTCTGTTGCCATGTGAAAAACACCGAACCACCTGTGAATGAGCACAGACTTGTCCCTGCCCAGCAGCTCTACAGAGCCACGTGCCTTAGCGCAACCTCGGGATCAATCCTCCAACTCTCCTCTCGGAAGACCAGTAGACAGACCAATGATCTGCTCTACCTCTTTTGGTTCAGCGGCAAGGAATAAAGCTGCCGGCCAGAGCCGAACCCCCTCCCCTCTCACCACACGCGCACGCGCACGTAAGCCCGGTCAGCGTACCCATCCTGGCCGGGGCGCTGGGGCCGCACATAGGGAAAGCGGGTCGTGAGCAGGGGGTCAGCGGCCAGCACGTCTTCCAGGTGGCGCTCGGTGGCCTGGAGGGTGCCCAGCACCGCCGGATACCCGCCCGTGGCCAGGCAGACTTCACGCGGACCGGGCGGCAGCACATGCACCCGCAGGTGTTCGTCGGGCACGGGGCGGCCGTCCACCAGGCCGTAGCCAAAGGGACCAGTCGTGTTAGCCAGGGCCGCGTGCGCCGTCAGCAGCGGCGCAATGATGACCTGCGCCGGGTCGTCGTGGCGCAGGGTGGCGGCGGTCTTGGCGTCACCACGGGCCAGCAGGGCGTGCAGAAACACGGCGCGCGCCTGGGCCGCCGCCGCCAGGGAAGGCAGCTGATTGGGCAGGCCGTAGACGCCCTGGCCGGCGGTCCCGCCGTCCCAATGGGCGCCTACGGCCCCCAGTTGCCAGACCTCTCGCCGCGCCGCACTGACAGCCGCCAGCGCAAAGGCCACCTGAAGGCGCGCTTCGCCGTGCCGGGTCCGCCCCAGCGCCGTGCTCAGCGCGCGGGTCAGGCGGTCCGCCGCGTCCCGCAGGTCAGCGCTGGGGGGCAGGTCCCGCAGGGCCGCCGCGCCCACGACAGCCGCAAAGCGCGCTGGGGGCAGGTCGTGCGGCCGGGCGCCGCCCGTCGTGGCGCCAAAACTCAGCCCGGCCACCAGGGCGATGTGGTGGGGGGTGACCACGAGCAGGTCAGCGCTGTCTTCCAGCTGCCCACTGCGGGCACGAATGCTGGATTCCATGACCTGAAACGGCATGGCGCCATACTAGTGGACCGCGCCCCAGGCTTCTGCCCTTACAGGCAGTGCAAGAACCCCTGAGAGTCAGAGTGGTCGTCGAAACTGCCTCAGAGTTTCTCTCAACCGATGTGACGCGGGCGGAGCAGGCGATGAAGAGCAGCCTCCTTAGATTTAAGGGACTGCTGTGCAGAGTAAAACATAGATAGCAAGGTGTGCAGTGGCCTCTGCTCCTCAAGAAGTCACCACCTGGACAGCTCGCATTCAGTCTGGCTCTTTGGTAGACACCCTTCCGTCTTGTCAGGGCGTCAGGGCAGCAGGCGCTGCACCTGCCAGCGGTCAGCCTGGCGCGCATACCGGAAGCGGTCATGCAGACGGCTCGGGCGGCCCTGCCAGAACTCCCACTCCTGCACGGTGACCCGGTAGCCTCCCCAGAACGCCGGACGGGGCACCTCTGTCCCCTCGGGAAAACGGCGGTGCAGGGCAGCAAAGGTGGCGTCCAGCGCTGCCCGGTCCTGTACGGGGGCACTTTGCGGGTCGCTGGCATGGGCGGCCAGCTGGCTCTCGCGGGGGCGGGCGTGAAAGTAGGCGTCGGCCTCCTCATCCGTGACGCGGGCCACGGTGCCGTAGGCGCGCACCTGCCGTTCATGCTCCGCCCAGTGAAACAGCAGCTCGGCCTGCGGGTTGACCGCCAGGTCATGGCCTTTGTGGGACCCGAAGTTGGTGTAAAACGTCAGACCACGGTCATCGGCGCCGCGCAGCAGGACGGTGCGCACACTGGGCCGCCCACTCTGGTCAGCAGTGGCCAGGCTCAGGGCATACGGCTCTCGCAGGCCCGCGTCCAGGGCTTCTTGCAGCCAGACCTGAAACTGCGCCAGAGGCTCGGGGTGCAGGTCTGCGCGGCGCAGTTCGGCGCGGGTGTAGGACAGGCGCAGTCCCGTCAGGTCGGTCACGCGGCCCCCACGGGGCGCAGCGGCTGACACTGCGGGCAAAAGTGAGTGCCTCGCTGCCCCAGCACAATTTTCTCGATAGTCGTGCCGCAGCGGTCACACGGCTGGCCGCCGCGCCCATACGCGTGGTGCTGGTGCTGAAACGCGCCGGGTGCGCCGTCGTGCTGGCGGTAGTTCCCCACGCCGTCACCCAGGCTGCTGCCCCCAGCCTCAACGGCGCGGCCCATCACTTCGCGGACGGCGCGGTAGAGGCGCCCGGCCTCGTCAGCCGTCAGGCGCGTCTGGGCCGGGTGAATCCGGGCGGCCCACAGGCTCTCGTCGGCGTAGATGTTGCCCACACCGCTGACCGGCTTTTGCGACAGCAGCCACAGTTTGACCGGACCGCAGGCGGCCGCCAGACGCACAAAGTCATCCTCGCGGAAGTCCGCTGAGAGGGGCTCGGGGCCCATCGCCGCCAGGGTGGGGTGACCTGCATAGTCGCCGCGCGGCACCACCGCCACCTTGCCAAAGCGCCGGGCGTCGTCAAAGTACAGTTCGCCAGCGTCGGTCTTGAAGGTCACGCGGGTGTGCTTGCCGCTTTCCAGGCGAAAGCCGCCCGTCATCCCCAGGTGGACCAGCAGTTCGAGGTCATGGGGCTCGTCCTGCGCGGCACTTTGTTCAGCCAGGTGCAGCAGCAGATACTTGCCCCGGCGGCTGAGGCCAGTCACGCGCCGCCCCTGCGCCAGATGGGTGTCGCGGTACTTGTGGGGCGCGTCGTGGGCGACTTCCAGAATGGTGCGGCCCAGCAGCAGCGGCTCGATTTTGCGGCGGGTGGTTTCAACTTCCGGCAGTTCCGGCATGGGGGCAGCATAGCCCCGAAGCGCCGGACCAGACTGCGGCGAACATGACGGGGGTTAGGGGAAACTGGGTGCCGTTCAGCTCGTTGCCCACTGGGAGGGCACCAGCCTGGCAACTTCATGTTCTGAGCACTCTGCGCGGATTGACTCGTTTGCGAAAACGACTCAATCGGAGGCCGCGCACAGGCGGAGCGAGGCGCCACCCTCCGCATGCGTGTCTGCCCCCACCTTCGCCTTCTCCCCCACGCCCAAAGCGCAGCGCCACCAAAACCACAAGCGGGGCTTCGGCGGCGCACAGCGGGTGAGGTAACGGGCAGCCAGCACGGCCACCCGCCACCACTCGCTTATCCTGCTTACTTCTGGCGCAGTTCCAGGAAGTATTTGTTCTGAGAACTGTTGCTGACGGTGCCGGTGTAGGGGGCTTCACCGTTCGTGGGGTTCAGGTGCGTGTAGGCGCCCACCTGAAGGAAGTACGTCCCCGTGCTGGGCAGCGTGACCGACAGGATGTTGGTGACGGTATTGGGTTTGAGGGGCCGGCCCGAGGCGTCCTTGAGCGTCACGCCGGCCGCGTCACGGATGTAGACGACGCCCCACAGGTTGCCCAGCGCCTCGCCGGGGTAATACTTGTCGTGCAGCACGATGTCCAGCTTCTGCCCAGCCGTCCCGCTGAACGAGTAGAGATCCACGTCGTACTTGTCCTTGCCGGTTGTGGCGTTGTAATCCTTATTAAAGATGTACGCCAGGTCGGTGGCCTTGCCCACCTCGACGGGCTTGGCGCTGGCCAGGGTGTCGTTGGCCTCGTAGGGGTCGGTGGGGAACGGGTTGTAGTAGCCCTTGTCCAGCTGGAAGACGGTGGGGGTGGTGCCCGCGTCGCCGCTCGTGACGGTGATCTCACCGACATAGGTGCCGCGTTCCTCGGGTTTGCCGCCGGTCACGAGCAGGTCAGGCGTCCCGATGCGCAGGGTGTACTTGCCCGGCGCAATCGCGGCAAACAGCGCCTCGCCCCGGCTGTCGGTCTGGGCGCCGTAGACCATGCCGTCTGACCCGGCGCCTTCCAGAATCACGTCGGAGGCGGTGGTGGCGGCGACGTAGGTGCCAGTGTCGCCCTTGACCTGCACCTGAATACGGACTGCGCCTCCTCTCTCGGGCATGGGCCCATTCTTCAGGCGCTCGGCCAGGCGGTCCAGGCGAATGGCGCCGTAGCCGGTTTCGCGGTCAAAGCCGCCCGCACTACTCCCCACACTGGCGTCAGCGGTCTCTTCCATCAGGCGGCGCACCTGGTAGGGGTCCAGGTCGGGGCGTGCCCCCAGAATCAGCGCGGCGGTCCCGGCCGTGTAGGGCCCAGAAAACGACGTGCCGCTGATGAGCTGGTAGCCGCTGCCGCCCGCCGGCGTGGCGCCGCTCTTGCGGCTGCCGTCGTCATTCAGAAAGAGGGGCGCCGCCAGCAGCACGTCCACACCCGGCGCGGCCACGCTGATGTGACGGCCAAACGTCGAGAAGCTGGCCTTCTTGTTGTTGATGTCCAGCGCCGCCGAGGCGATGACGCCGGGCAACATGGCGGGGCGCGACCATTCCTCGCGCGAGGAGTTCCCGGCGCTGGCCACGACCGTCACGTTTTTGCGCAGGGCGTAGTCCACCGCCAGCTTGATGGTGGGGTCGTAGCCGGGGCCGCCCCAGGAGTTGTTAAGCACCTGGGCGCCGTTGTCCACCTGCCACAAAATCGCCTTGGCGATGGCGGCGGTGCCCACGCTGCCCGGCGCGAAAATCATGGAAGGCTGGAACTTGGCGCCGGGGACCACCCCCACGATGCCCTTGCCGTCCTTGGCGGCCGTGATGGTAGACGCCACCGCCGTGCCGTGTTCGATGCTGGGGTCCACCTGCCCGTTGACCGATCCGTCCAGGCCGTCAATCATGTCCAGCCAGCTCTGGGCGGTGGTGTACACCTTGCCAGCGCCCCGAGGGTCGTAGGCCTTGCCACTCCAGGTGGCTTTCAGGTCGGGGTGAGACACGTCGCTGGGGTCGTCCACGACGCCCACGGTGACGCCCGCGCCCGTAAAGCCGGCGTCCCAGGCGGCCTGAGCGGCCATGTGGTTCTGGTCCAGGGCGTACTGCGGGAGGCTGTCAAACGTCTGGTTGACGGCGGCCTGGGCGCCCAGGGCCGCCTGCTCGGGGGTCTTCTGGTCCGGCTCGCGCTCGGCGAGGTGATGGGGGGCGGCGTAGCGCACCTCGCCCTCGCGGTTCAGCAGGGCCGCGACCTCCAGGGCGTCGTCTACGGCGGGCAATTCCAGCACCACCACATCCAGCTGCGGAATGCGGTCAATGATGCGGGCGTTCAGGCGCGCGGCCAGGGCCTCGGCCGCCGGAGCCGGCAGGTTCACGACGAGTTGCTGGCGCAGGTAGCGGGCGCCGGTGCGCCCGTTGACAGCCACGGTGGCGGCGGGGGACGGCGCCGCAACGACGGGCGCAGGAACCTGCACCGGGGTGGGCTGACCACAGGCGGCCAGCAGGGCCGTGAGGGTCAGGGCGGCCAGGCCAAAACGGGGGGTCTTCATGGTGGAGCCTCGCAGGGAAAAGGAGGACATCAGGGGCGCGTGATGAAGTCGTACACGTCGGTGTAGCTCTGGGTGACGCCGCCGGGCACCACTTTGGTGGTGTCGGGGTCGCTGTACACGGCGTAGGCCACGATGGGGTTGGTGGCCGACTGCGGCTGGGCCGGGTCTTGCAGGCGGTAGGCGTAGCCCATATGCACGTACCAGCTGTAGCGGCGGTTAGCCTGCAGCGGCGCAGGCGTCAGCTTGAGGGCCACGCGGTCCAGGCTGTGGGGCAGGCTCAGCAGGTCAGTGGCGGCGTCGTAATTCACCACGTTGCCAGCGGCGGCACCCGCACTGTCGAAATACACGCGGCCACTGCTGGCGTCCGTGACAGTCGTGGAGGTAGTTTTTTGCAGCACCACCGAGGGCATGGTCAGGCGCCCGGCCCCGGTGAACACGTCGTCGGTGCGCAGGGTAAAGCGCGCGCCCGTGGCCCCGGTGGCAAAGGCGTTCGTGCGCAGGGTGTAGGTGGGCAGCAGGTCGGCGCCCAGGCTGTCTTTGGCCGGGCTGACCAGCTGCGGCCGGAAGGGCAGCAGCGTGTGGGTGCTGGGCAGAGCAGGGGCGTCGCTGGTGGCTTCAGCCGCACCCACGGCGGTGACGCGGTAGAAGTAGTCCCGGTCGGCTTCCAGGGTGCTGGTGTTGTCGCTGACCGTGCAGCGCTTGGTGGCCGAGCTGCACTGCGCCGTGTCAGCAAAGGCCACCTGGGTGTAGGGGCCGCCCGCCGCCGCTGCGCGCAGCACCCGGAAGCCGGTGAGGCCCTCGGTGCTGGCCGGCTGGCTCCAGGACACGCTGACCCATAGGTTACTGCCCTGAGGGGCACCCTGCGGCCCGACGCCCATGATGTAGCCGATGCGCTCGCTGAGGGTATACGCCACCGCCGCCACACCGGTCGGGGCAGTCACGGCGCCGGGCGTGCCGCTGCGGCGCAGCGTGACGGGCACGAGGTACGCCACGCGGTTGTAATTGAAGTCCAGCGCCGAGACCTGCACGTAAATGTCGCCCAGCAGCCCAGCAGCGGGCAGAGACACCAGGCCGCTGTCCTGCTGGCCCTCGCCGGGCGCCGTCACGCCAGGGTCCAGGCTGGTCAGGCCGCCGCGCAGGTCGGCCATCTGCCCGCTGGCATCCACCGTCACCAGCGAGAACATGAAGTAGCGCATCAGGCGCGCGCCGCCCGTGGTGTAGGCGCGCAGATTCACGGCGTCGTTGAACACAGCGCCGGGTGCCAGGGTTTTCCAGGCCGCGCCGTCGGGGGTCAGCAGCTTGAGCTGCGGCACGTCCGTGGGGGCGTTGGGATCAGCGGCGCTGAACTGGCCTACCTTCAGGCGGGTGTTCAGGGTGCCGCGCGCCGCCGCCCCGTTGATTTCCGAGCCGGCCATGCCCGCCTTGCTGAAGACCAAATCGTAGGTGCCTTCAGGGATAGCAGCGAATTCCACATACCCAGCGGCGGAGGTGGTCCGCTCGGCCAGCACAGTCTGGCGGTCGCCGCTGCGGTAAATCCGCACGGTGCTGCCGCCCACGCCCTCGCCCCGGTTGGACCGCACCACATCGGCCGACAGGGTGGCTGGACCAGACCCCAGGAACGGGCCGGGAGCTGCGGGGATGTCCACCGTCAGGGTGGTGGTGGTCTCGCCCCGGTTGCCGGCGGCGTCGGTCGCCACGGCCTTCAGGGTGCGGGTGCCGTTCTCGGCGGCCGTGTAGGCCTGAGTCCACTCGTAAGGAGCGGTGCTGTCGGTGCCCAGCAGGCGGGCGCCGTCGTAGAAGCTCACGGCCGTTACGCCCACGTTGTCGCTGGCCTGGGCCCGCAGGGTCACGTCGCCCGCAGCGCGCAGCGGGTTCGGGGTGGCGCTCAGGGCGCTGACGGTGGGGGCAATGGTGTCGGCGGTGTCGCCAGCCGGCACCTTGAGGTCGGCCGTCATCTCGTTGCCGGCCGCGTCCTTGACCAGCAGGGTCAGCGTCTGCTCGCCGGGGCGCACGCCGGGCACGGTGGCCGTAAAGGTGGTGCCGGTAAAGTCGCCCGCCGACAGCTGCCGCAGCAGGCGGGCGCCGCTGTAGATGCGCGCACTGACCACGCCCAAGTTGTCCTGCACCGCGCCGCACAGCGTGACCTGCTCGCCGCTGCGGCCCAGCAGCTCAAAGCTCTGGATAGTCGGGGCCACCAGGTCGCTGCCCACTCCGACATTCACGGCAAAAGGGGCGCGGGCCGTGACCGTCATCTGGCCTTCCACGGCGTCGTCCTGGCCGGCGGCCAGCAGCCCCGTGACAGTGGCCGTGACCAGCAGGTCGCCAGTGGGCTGGCTGTCGGCGCGCACCAGGACGCCGCGCTTGGGCTCGGCGGTGCCGAGGTTGGCGCCGTTTTGCACTGTATAGGCCACCTGAAAGTCGTCCTGCGGCACGCGCAGGTCGTCGCGCCCATTGGCGCTCAGGCCCAGCACGTATTCCACTTCCTGCCCAGGCACCACCATATTCAGGGGCAGGCTGGTCAGGCGGCCGCCGCCCAGCACGCTTTTCAGGAGCAGCGCCAGCGTCTGGCCCGAGGCGGTAAAGCTCTGACTGACCTTGCCAAACGCCAGCAGGTGCCGCCCAGCATTGGTGACGCCCAGGTCATAGGCGCGGCTGGTGAAGGTATAGGCCACGCCGGCCACCACCGACAGATTCAGCTGGCTCTTGCCGGGCGTCAGGACGAAGTAGCTCTGCTGACCTTGCGGGTCGGCGGCGTTGTCACCGTTAAAGCGCACTGGCTGGCCCTGGCCGTCCAGCACGCTGACCTTGACCTCCTGCACGCCCGCGCCGCCCGGCGCATAGGGCAAGCCCTGAGCGCCCAGGGCGCGGAGCTGGGGAAGATTGAGGGTGACGCTCAGGCGGTCCTGAGGACGGGGCGGCTCGCTGCCAGGCTGGCTACAGGCGCCAAGTATCAGCGCTAGACTCAGGGCAGAAAGGGAAATTCTCCGGTGCATATCACTCCTTGAACGTGAGGGGCCGCGCTCAGACGGCCGACAGGAAAAAAGGCCAGGACAAACCGGACAGTGCCCGGAGGCACTGCCACTTCTCTGCGTTCGTTGTGAACGGCTCAAGACACACGTCACCCCGCCCACTGGGGCAAAAAGCCCCGGTGACGCACCGGAACGAGGCGGTGAACTGAACGCCCGGACTCTACACACAAAGCTCATGGACGCCGGTCAAGGCTGGCAGGGGCCCTATATAGACAGGTCTCCTGAACCTAGTTCAGCAACTGACACGATTCGCGCCGACGGGGAGCAAACCGGTTACGTCCTAAGAAGCTCCTTGAATCTGACAACAGGTAGAGACTTCAGGCAGCCAGTTGCTAATACTTATTTCGTCCCTGTCAATTGGACATAAGGGTGATTGGACCAGGTTCAGACAGTGAAGGGCCAGCCAGCGACCTCTTCTTCCTTTATCTTTTAGCTTTTATGTGTCGCGGGAACTGACTGTAGCGACTCATTGCGACGCCAAGGCACAGAGAGTACAAAGACCAGCCCTCAGACGCTGGCCTCAGGTCTTTTCTTTTTCTTCAGGGGAAGTAAACCTGACTGACCTTCAAGACCCGCGTGCCGTCCAGTTGCAGGCGCACCGTCCTTTCCTGAAACGGCCAGCAGGGTTTCGAGTTGCCCTGCCACGACCCCACAAACTGGTTGAGAGGCACAGACCTGGAGACCACCGCTGAGGCGGCCGCATTCATGCACGACAGCTCAAAGGTGGTGCGGGCGTCTGTTTTCAGGGTGCGCAACTGCGAATTGACGTTGCGAATATAGATACCAGCGGGCACGCTGTTGTAAAAAGTCTCGGCATCTGGAAAGTACCCCAGGTCAACGGCGCGTGCGGCGTCTTTTGGCGTGTCAGAGAAGACCTCGACATAGTCCAGTGACATGGTCACGACCTTGCCCTGCACCTTGACTGCTTTCAGCACGGCGTACTGCGTGACCGGCGCCGCGACAGCAAAAGAGCCGACAGCCACCAGCATGAGTGCCACAAAATGGTTCATAACTGAGCCTATCCTGCCTGACCTGCGGCCCTCTATCCTCCGCCTATGCCCACCCTCCTCCTGACCGGCTTTGAACCGTTTCATACCCATCCGGACAACCCCAGCGCCCAGGCGGCGCAGGCCCTTCACGGGCGTGTCTTAGGCAGCTGGCAGGTGGAATCGGCGCTGCTGCCGGTCGAGCCCCATGCGGCGGGGCGGCAGCTAGCTGGGCTGCTAGAGGCCCACCAGCCGGGGGCCGTCCTGCTGACGGGCCTGGCGGCGGGGCGTCCGCAGCCCACGCTGGAACGGGTGGCCCTGAATGTCATGGACTTCAGCATCCCCGATAATTCCGGGCAGACCTACCGCGACGCCCCCGCCGGCCCCGAAGGCAGCCCCGCTGCGTACCTCAGCACCTGGCCCCTGCGGGCCACCCTGGCAGCGTGGCGGGCCGCAGAGATTCCAGGGCATATCTCGAACACAGCGGGCCTGTATGTCTGCAATTTTGTGCTGTACGCCGCGCTGCATGCGCTGGACAGAGGTGGCCGTGCTCACATTCCCTGCGGCTTTCTACATGTCCCGGCCAACGCAGCGGTGGCGCTGGCCTGGCCCGAGGATCGCCCGCCACTGCCGTATTTGCCGCAGGTCGAGATTAACCGCGCGGTGGAAGTGGCGCTGGAGGCTATTACGCACAAAGGGGTTTAATGGTGCTTGGAGATCAGGCTGGGACAAATGGAGCGCTGCACCCCGCTCTGACGGATGCCGCCCAGGGTCAGAAGGCTCAAGCTGTCAGACTTTCATCGCAGGCCTGTTGAGCCGCGCCGCATGACAATGTGCTTTGAATCGGAAACCCTTTAAGGGACTACAGGGCGAGAACGCAGGTAAAATATGCGTGATTCCAGAGTGTTTTCCCCGTATGGGCGGGGATGTTCCGCGCCATCCTTCAGGCCGTCTTCGCTGACCTTGGTTTTCCCCGTATGGGCGGGGATGTTCCGAATGCTGTAGCCGCTGGGTTTCAGCGCGTCGAGTTTTCCCCGTATGGGCGGGGATGTTCCTCCGGGAACGTGGCCATTGCCGCCATTGCCGTAGTTTTCCCCGTATGGGCGGGGATGTTCCGTGGCACGGGGACCATCACCATCCGGGACGAGGGTTTTCCCCGTATGGGCGGGGATGTTCCTTAGCGAGGTGAACGACACCAAAAACAGCGCCGGTTTTCCCCGTATGGGCGGGGATGTTCCGCTCGTCAGCGATGATGACAGCGCCTCTCTCTGGTTTTCCCCGTATGGGCGGGGATGTTCCGAAGTGACCGAGGCGCAGGCGACTGAACTGATCGTTTTCCCCGTATGGGCGGGGATGTTCCTGCACCGTGCCGGCCCGGACCACCTCGTCTGGGGTTTTCCCCGTATGGGCGGGGATGTTCCGGAGCAGCGCAGTTCGCACGAGGCCTCCCTGACGTTTTCCCCGTATGGGCGGGGATGTTCCGACATCTCTGAGCGAGTGAGTAAAATGAACGGCGTTTTCCCCGTATGGGCGGGGATGTTCCGCCATGTTGCCACGAAATACCAGAGGACACAGCGTTTTCCCCGTATGGGCGGGGATGTTCCGTAATGGCGCCTCTGGCGCCTCTGCCCTGGCTCGTTTTCCCCGTATGGGCGGGGATGTTCCGTTGATAACGGCGCTTATGGACGGCCTGGCCGTGTTTTCCCCGTATGGGCGGGGATGTTCCGGAGCAGCAGCGAGGGTGCGCGCCAAGTAACGCGTTTTCCCCGTATGGGCGGGGATGTTCCGCAGCGTTATCGGCTGGGCTTATCACACACAACGTTTTCCCCGTATGGGCGGGGATGTTCCGCATCCCACGTCCGATATAACGCCCAGCGCCTTGTTTTCCCCGTATGGGCGGGGATGTTCCGGTTTGTGGTTGTTTGGTGTGCATAGTCAGTGCGTTTTCCCCGTATGGGCGGGGATGTTCCGGCAAATTGACCATTACGCGCCCGACTTCAAATGTTTTCCCCGTATGGGCGGGGATGTTCCGTATATGGGTACGAAATAGAAATGCCCCCACTGGTTTTCCCCGTATGGGCGGGGATGTTCCGTGCGCTGGGCAGCTTCCAGTGCCAGGCGCTCGGTTTTCCCCGTATGGGCGGGGATGTTCCGCGGCCGTGGCCCACCCGCTCCAGGTCCTGAAAGTTTTCCCCGTATGGGCGGGGATGTTCCGGGCAGAGTTCAAGAGCGGTTCAGGCGCCCGAGGTTTTCCCCGTATGGGCGGGGATGTTCCGGCGCCACGCGGGGCATCAGCCGTTTCCTCCAGGTTTTCCCCGTATGGGCGGGGATGTTCCGCCCTTGAACGCCTCTGCTCGCCGCCTTGGACGGTTTTCCCCGTATGGGCGGGGATGTTCCGGACAAAACTGCATTCCGCAACGTAGACATTACGTTTTCCCCGTATGGGCGGGGATGTTCCGCGGCAGCAGAGGCGGCGGCAGACTTTGACCGAGTTTTCCCCGTATGGGCGGGGATGTTCCGAGCATGAAATGGGATGTACGGGATGTTCCGAAGAGGGCGAGTAGTGGCTCGTCTTCGAGCGCGTTTTCCCCGTATGGGCGGGGATGTTCCGGTTTTTGCCATGCGGTCTCACTTCCTTTTCTTGTTTTCCCCGTATGGGCGGGGATGTTCCGGTGCAGCTGGGCCTCTTGGGGGCGGTGCTGAGGTTTTCCCCGTATGGGCGGGGATATTCCGGGGGCTAGCATGCTGGTAGGAAAGAAAGTGCGGTTTTCCCCGTATGGGCGGGGATGTTCCTGCGTGTGGTGATATCTGGGCCTGCCCTGTTTGGTTTTCCCCGTATGGGCGGGGATGTTCCGGTCGCGGCGGCGGCGCTGGAAGGACTGACGGCGTTTTCCCCGTATGGGCGGGGATGTTCCGTGTTCCTGTTTCCACATCGTAACCAGAATCGTGTTTTCCCCGTATGGGCGGGGATGTTCCGGAGCGTTATGCCTGAACAGTCTGGCCCCCTCGGTTTTCCCCGTATGGGCGGGGATGTTCCGCGAAATTCCGACTTAAAGGCGTGTCGTTCGGAGTTTTCCCCGTATGGGCGGGGATGTTCCGCCGGCCTGGTCTAGCGTCGTGTTCAGTTGCTCGTTTTCCCCGTATGGGCGGGGATGTTCCGGAGCTGGCTGAGGCGTTCTACGAGGGCAACGAGTTTTCCCCGTATGGGCGGGGATGTTCCATTCCTCCATTTCCCATAGTCATGGCCTCCTTAGTTTTCCCCGTATGGGCGGGGATGTTCCGAATCTGAGCCACGGCAGGTTCCACGTTAGCTAGTTTTCCCCGTATGGGCGGGGATGTTCCGCCGAACTAGCCGAATTGGCTCAGGCGTGTGCCGTTTTCCCCGTATGGGCGGGGATGTTCCGCCTGAGCAGCTCCTGAAGGTCATCCCCACCACGTTTTCCCCGTATGGGCGGGGATGTTCCGCTGGACACCACAGTGCTGCCACCCAGTGCGGCGTTTTCCCCGTATGGGCGGGGATGTTCCGATGTTCCGGGCGCGGCGGCGGGCGCGGGCGACGTTTTCCCCGTATGGGCGGGGATGTTCCGTGCCCCCCGTCCGCGTTGAAGAATCCCCCATCGTTTTCCCAGTATGGGCGGGGATGTTCCGACCATCTGGCGCGTGTTCTAGCTGCTCGTGAAGTTTTCCCCGTATGGGCGGGGATGTTCCTGCTGCCATCCATGCCGATGACGTAATGGGCGCGTTTTCCCCGTATGGGCGGGGATGTTCCGACTGCCTTCGAGGACCGCCCCGTGGTCGAGTAGTTTTCCCCGTATGGGCGGGGATGTTCCGTTCATCCTGCTGCCCGGCATCGAGCTGACCTAGTTTTCCCCGTATGGGCGGGGATATTCCGCCAGTAGCTGACAATGAGCAAATTCTATTTTCGTTTTCCCCGTATGGGCGGGGATGTTCCGCGGCCCGGATTGCTGCTATGGCCGAGGGGCTGGTTTTCCCCGTATGGGCGGGGATGTTCCGGGGCCAGCAAGCCCCCGGCCCCGGCACAGGGCGTTTTCCCCGTATGGGCGGGGATGTTCCGGCCGGGTTATCCCCGTGCCCTACAAAATCCGTGTTTTCCCCGTATGGGCGGGGATGTTCCGTCCCCCCCCTTTTGGGCTCCGCACGTCGCGGCGTTTTCCCCGTATGGGCGGGGATGTTCCGACCGACGCCGAGTTCCGCGCCCGTGTGCTGGCGTTTTCCCCGTATGGGCGGGGATGTTCCGCAGCTTGAAGGGGCTCTTCCCCCCGTCCTTCTGTTTTCCCCGTATGGGCGGGGATGTTCCACAGGCCGTAGATGGTGCCGGTCAGCACTGAAAGTTTTCCCCGTATGGGCGGGGATGTTCCGAACGAGCGCGAGATTCAGGACCTGCAACTGGCGTTTTCCCCGTATGGGCGGGGATATTCCGTCGGCCAGCACCTCGCGGTCGTGCAGCCGGCGGTTTTCCCTGTATGGGCGGGGATGTTCCGCGGGGGTGACCTCACCCTCACCGGCCGCACCAGTTTTCCCCGTATGGGCGGGGATGTTCCGTCAGCGCGCCAGCCTTCGCGCTTCAGCGCCTCGTTTTCCCCGTATGGGCGGGGATGTTCCGACATCCTGAATCATGCGCTTAATGCTGTCCTGGTTTTCCCCGTGTGGGCGGGGATGTTCCGGGAATTAAATTCAGGCGCGAAACTTTGGCCGAGTTTTCCCCGTGTGGGCGGGGATGTTCCGCGTGGGCCAGGGCGTAGCTTTCCCAGAGCCTGGTTTTCCCCGTGTGGGCGTGGATGTTCCGCCTGTAGGCCAGAAAGAGTAATGGCGTACTGAGTTTTCCCCGTGTGGGCGGGGATGTTCCGACCAGCTCCCCGAACTTGGGCGCCTGGCCGTAGTTTTCCCCGTGTGGGCGGGGATGTTCCGGTGCCAGCCGCGCCTTCATGCCGTACCGCTTCGTTTTCCCCGTATGGGCGGTGATGTTCCGAACTCGCGCAGCAGCGCCACGTTGCCTTCGGCGTTTTCCCCTTTTTGGAGAGAATGTTCCGCAGCTGGTTTACCGCACCACCATCACGCGAGCATTTTCCCTGTGTAGGCTGAGATGTTCCAGTGACCAAGCCACTCACGAATCAGCCCCTACGATTTTTTCCGTATGAGCAGGAATATTCCCATGCCATTTCTATAGCCGCGCCAGACAGTCAAACCTGCCTCCAGCCCAGCACCTCGCGGCCTGTTACGGAAACGGCGCGCGGCCGGGTTGCCAGTCTCCTCTTTCCCCTCCAGCCCAGTGCCACACCCCTTCACCCGCAGGAGCGGCCGCCAGCGCCGCCTTCACAGCCTCCAGTGACACGCGGCGGGCAAAACGGGTCCGGGCATGCCAGGCCGCCAGCGTCGCCTCGGGCTGAGTGGGACGCAGGCCCCGCAGCGCCGCGTGGGCGCGGTTAACCGCCAGATCAAACAGCGCCGGTGGAACAGCGCCGCCCGCCGCCTCACCCGCCGGGCTGGGGTCAGTCAGGAAGGGCTGCTCCTGGGGCATGTCAGGCCAGTCGGGGCCGGTTGGCCAGGGCGGCCATCTGCCCAGCGTGCCAGAGGGTATGGCGGGCCAGTGCACGCAGCAGCTCGGCCACCGTGGAGGTCGCGCCAGCATGATTCACGGAGAGCGAGAGGCTGCCCAGCGGCAGCGCCCTGACAGCCCCCACTTCCCAGGTCATCAGGCGGGTCAGGCCGGCGTCGGCAGGCGGCGCTGTGGTGCCAGTGACCGCCGACACGGCGGCCCAGACGTCCTGCTTCACGGCTGTCAGATGGGCGGCCAGCGCAGCAATCCGGGGGTGAGGCTGGCCGTCGGCCCTCGCCAGCGCTGCTCGTACGCTGTGGTCAGGAGCCTGGTTGGCCTCATCCAGCAGCGTGGCCAGCAGGTCTGGTGTCATGAGAGCCGGAACCCCTCGCCGTCGCGGGTCAGCCGGCCCAGGTCAAGCAGGTGGGCCGTGACCGCGCGCGCCTGCTCGTCATTCAGGGGGCTGGCGGCCCGTAAGTCGTCCAGGGTAAAACGGCCTCCGCGGCGGTGCGCCAGGCGGTACACCATGCGCTCCTGCACGTCGGGGCGGGCACTGCCCAGTTCACGGCGCGCAAAGGTGCGCCACACCAGATAAGCCACGACTGCGCCCAGCAGCAGCGCCAGCGGAATCAGGCTGGCGGCAAAGGCAGGGTCACCCACCCGCTCGCCCAGCGCGTGAAGCTGGGCCTGGGCGGCCGTGACCTCGGCCTCCGTGCCCGTTTCGCGCAGGCGGCGCAGCGCCCCGCGCGCCCGCAGGTAGGCCATGACGCCGCCCAGGTCGCCGCGCACATACAGGGCGCTGTAGGCGATCAGGGCCGACGAACACCCGGCAATGACCGCAAGGAAAAGCTTCTGGACATTCACGCCTTCCATGCTAAGGGAGGCCCGCCGGAAAAGACGGTGAGCCTCCTCCTTTACCGCCGCACCTGGCGCACCGCCGCTTTCAGGTCACGTAGGGCCCCTGCCGGGTCGCCAGGGGCGTAGCGGGCAGCGTGGTAGGCCAGCAGCACCCGGCCCAGCGGCTCGGCCAGGTCCGGGCGGGCCTGGGACACGCGGGCGGTGTAGTCGGCGGCGGTTTCGCCGGGGGCGCGTGGCAGGCGCAGACGCGCGCTCAGATCATGCAGGGCCCCGGCGGCCGGGTCTGCCGGGCGCCCCCGGCGCCGCAGCACCAGCAGGGCGGGCAGCAGGGTCAGCGCCACCACCACCGGCAGCAGGATCAGATACGCTGGTTGGCCCACGCCACCCAGTCCCGCGCGGGTCAGCAGATCGCTCTGGCGCTCGCCGTCATAGTCCACCACGAGGTCGTTCCAGCGGTTTTGCAACGTGTCCAGCCGCAGCCGCAGCTGGGCCAGGGGGCCAGGAGGCAGCGCCGCCGTGGCCAGGGGCTGCGTGAGGGCCGTCTGCACCCCGGCACTCAGCCGCGCGGGGGCGATGGCCGCCGTGGGGTCCACCCGCACCCAGCCCTGACCGGGCAGCCAGACCTCGGTCCAGGCGTGCGCGTCGCGCTGGCGAATAATCAGGTAGTCGCCGTTGGACTC
The DNA here is from genome assembly GCF_020166395.1 of Deinococcus betulae. NCBI lineage: Bacteria > Thermotogati > Deinococcota > Deinococci > Deinococcales > Deinococcaceae > Deinococcus > Deinococcus betulae. Next base: position 450,424 of record NZ_JAIQXU010000001.1, read on the forward strand.
GCCGCCCTGATAGCCGCCCACCACGCGGGCGCTCAGGCCACTGGCGCGCATCAGGAAGGCAAAGGCGCTGGCGTAATGCTCGCAAAAGCCGGTGCGGGTCCCAAACAGGAAAGCGTCCACCCGGTCCTGCGCGGGCAGGGTGGGCGGCGACAGGGTATAGGTGAAGCCCCCCCGGCGCAGAAAGTTCAGGGCGGCGTCCACGCGCGCGGCCGGGGCCAGGCCTTGCCAGGTCTGGGCCAGGGCGCGGGCGCGCGGACTCTGGCCACTCGGCAGCAGCTGATTAAAGGCCAGGCGGTTGGCATCTTCCTGGCGGCCCAGGCGGGCGGGGCGGCTTTCCAGCTCCACCCGGCGCCGGGTGGTCACGGGACGAAAGGTCACCGCCTGAAACGCGCCCGTAATAGACGCGCCGTCCGGCACACGCGAGGGCACGTCCAGCGCCAGCAGCCAGGGCGTCCCGCTGGGCTCCAGGGTCAGGGTGTACGCCTGGGCCGGGCCCGTCGGCTCCACGCTGGCGGGGGAGCCTCCGCCCCGCACCTGACGCCAGGTTTCGCCGTCGTAGGCCTCGTACACGGGGCCACGCCAGTAGCGGGCGGATGAGGCAGGCGGCTCGCCCTGAAAGTCAGCGCGGAAGGCCACCGCGTCACTCTGGGCGAGGTTGCTAAATTCCCCGGCGCGAATCTCACTTGACAGGCCGGTGGTGGCCTGGCCCTGCACCGGCAGCTGCCACAGCGGCGCTTCGGGGCGCGGAAACAGCACGAACAGTGCGGCCGCCAGCGGCGCGGCCAGGGCCAGCAGGCCGCCGGCCCGGCGCAGCGCCGCCCGTGTGAGGGTCAGGCCCGCCGCCGTCCACCCCGGCGCGGCGGCCAGCAGCAGGGCCGCACACAGCAGTGTATGCAGCGCGGTCAGCGGCCCCTGGCTGAAAAAGTAGTGGGTGCTGGTCGTGAACAGGCCGAGCAGAATGAGCAGGCGACCGTCGCGCACGTCGCGGCTCTCGGCGGTCTTGAGGGCCACCAGCAGCGCCAGAAAGGCCGTCCCTGCGTCGCGGCCCAGCAGGGTGCCGTAAACCGCGTTCAGGGCGGCGCCGCCGGCCACAGCCAGCAGGCCCAGCAGCCAGGTCGGCAGCGGGGCCAGGGGCTGCGTCCCCGGCCGGGTGGGGCGGGTGCGCCACGCGGCGTGGGCCAGCAGCGCGGCCACCAGGGCCGTGAGCCAGACCGGGGCGCGCAGGGCCGTGGGCGCCAGGGTGACTGCCAGGGCCAGCAGCGTGCCGCGCAGAGCCAGCGCCTGGGCCAGAGACAGGGACCGGGCCGGAGCAGCGGTGAGGGCCAGGCCCGGGCGACGCGGTGGGGTAACGGCCTGCGGAAAGGGCGCGTGCAGCGCCAGTGTCCGGCGAGCCGCCAGGGCGTGTGCCTCGCCGCTGTCCACCGGCAGGCGGGCACCGGGCAGGTGAAGGGCGAAGGGCAAGCCAGCCGCCGTCAGCTCGGTAACCCAGGCACTCAGGCGCGAGAGGCGGGCCTCGGGGTCGCCCGCCGTATCGGCCCAGTCCAGCAGGCGGGCGCGGCCCTGCGGCGCGTCCGTTTCGCGGGTCAGCAGGGTGCCGGTGCGCGCCACATGCCGCCACGACACCTGCCGGGGCGAGTCGCCGGGGGCGTAGGGCCGCAGCCCTGCAAATTCCTCGTCACCGCGTGTGCGCTGGGCGCCGTCGCCGCTGCCCGCCACGGTGCGGGTGGGGGCCGGCGGGGCGCCCTGTTCGGCCGCTGGATGAACGAGGACCGTCTGAGGGTCGGGGGCGGGCAGGGCCACCCGCCACAGCCCCAGCCGGTCAGAGACGCGCAGCGCGCCTTCCACGCTCAGGGGGCCACGGTGCCGGGCCGGCACAGAGAGCGTGCCGCTCGACACGCCGCCACTCAGCGGCCACGCGCCCACTGCCTGCGCGCCGTCCCCCCGCAGGGTCAGGGCCAGCACGCCCTCAGCCCCGCCCGAGAAAGACACGCTGAAGTCGGCCAGCCCGCCTGCCGTGACGGCCACGGGCGGCGCCAGCGACACCCGGACGCCCCGCGCCGCCCGCAGGGCCTGGGTGGCGGTCATGACCCAGACACCGCCCAGTAGAAAGGTCAGGCCGTACCCCAGACTGAGGCCGTAGTTCACGCAGCCAATCAGGGTGAGCAGAATGACCAGCAAGAAGGCCAGCCCAAACCCGGTGGGCCGCAGAGCAAGAGGCGGCGCGCGCATGCCAGCCGCCCTAAGGAATCGGCGTGTCGGCCAGGACACCGCGCAGGATGCCGGCCACCGACACGGATGGATCACGCAGGGTCAGGCGGTGGGCCGCCAGCGCCGGAAACACCGCCTGCACGTCCTCGGGCAGCACCATGACGCGCCCGGCCAGGTACGCCCAGGCCCGCGCCGCCGACAGAAGCGCCAGCAGGCCACGGGGACTGAGGCCCGCCGAGAGGGCCGGGTGTTCGCGGGTGGCGCGCGCCAGCACCTGCACGTAGTCCAGCAGTGGGGCGGCAGCGTGAACCCGGTCCACCTCGGCCTGCATAGCCAGCAGCGCCGGCGCACTCAGGACGGCCGGCAGGTCGCGCACCGAGATGCTGCGCCCTCCCGTTTCGAGCAGTTGCCGTTCGGCGCGCGGGTCGGGGTACCCCAGGGTGACGGTCATCAGAAAGCGGTCCAACTGCGCCTCGGGCAGGGGGCTGGTGCCCACGAAGGCCGCCGGGTTCTGGGTGGCAATCACGAAAAAGGGGCTGGGCAGTGGCCGGGTCACGCCCCCTTCAGAGACCTGACGCTCTTCCATCGCCTCCAGCAGCGCCCCCTGGGTACGGGGCGTAGCCCGGTTAATCTCGTCGGCCAGCAGAAGCTCGCTGAACACGGGCCCTTCCAGAAAGCGGAACGACGCGCTGGGAGCGTCCCAGACCGACACGCCCGTCAGGTCGGCGGGCAAGAGGTCGGCCGTGAACTGAACGCGGCGGAAATGCAGGCCACAGGTGCGGGCCAATGCCTGCGCCAGCGTGGTTTTCCCCACCCCTGGCTGGTCCTCAATCAGGAGGTGTCCGCGCGCCAGCAGACAGCTCAGCGCCAGACGAAGCTGCGGCCCCTTGCCCAGAATCACCCCTTCCAGCTGGGTCAGGGCCGCCTGAAGCGCCGCCGCGTGGCTGGCGTGCGCGGGGGGTGGGGGCAGGGTGGTCATGCGGGTCAGCTTAGGGGGCCGCCTCTGACAAAACTGCAACCCTGCGCTCAGGCTTCAGAAGAGGTGAAAAGGGTGTGTGGACCGTGGGGTGTAGGACGTGGGAAAAGCGACTAGAGAAGGCGACCGATTTGCCTTTCAAACGGGTCCTGGCCAGGGAATGCCAGGTTCAGCTCTGATCTGGAGGCCCGCACATATGGGGGCGACGCAGGGAGTGAACGCCTATGCTCAGCATGTGAAGCCCTTTCCTCAGGCCCTCAGCTGGTCGGCCATTTTACTGGGGTGGGCCGACAGGTGGATGACCGTTCAGGAGCTGGCGGCTTTGGCAGAGGACCGGCTGCTGGCGGCCTCTGATGACGAGCTGATGCTGCTCTCTGAACTGGTGTCTTCCCGCAGTGACACGCCCAGAGCAGAGGTGCGGGACCTGCTTCAGCGCCTGGCCGACGGAGAGAACTGGCCGAGGTTTTTTGCCCTCAGAGAGTGGCAGGTCGTGCGGCTGAGGTGGGCGCTGGCCCACCTTGACGACCTCCGGGCTGAGGACGGGCTAGAGACGTACTGTCAACTGCGCGAACTGGAAGCGGTGTGGGAAGACACCGGTACGCCTCTGGATATGCCCCTGCTGCACCCGTTCCTGTACTCCTGCGCCGAGATGGACGACGCAGAGGGCGGCCTAGGGCTGACGCGCGCTCAGCTTGAACGGTGGGTGCAGGGGCAAGAACAGCTCCTCATCACCGTTCGCGCGCTGCATGACGCCGGCCAACACGCCGCCCTTCAGACGCTGGCGGCGGCCTTTGAAACCTTCCAGGCCAACGGGCAAGGGCGCCTTGACCTGTTGCAGTCGGAAAAGGCGCTGCTGGAAAGCCTGAATCACCACCAGCACCAGGAATTGAGCCTCCGGGTGTCGGCGTTCAATGCCGAGCAGCTCAGGCGGCGCGTGCAGCAGGCGAGGGCCGAAAAGGCAGCTCTCCTCTAAACCGTTAGCCCCTCCACTTGGTTCAGGCGTATGGCTCTTCGGTTCCGGCCTCCTCTCGCCCCGCGCCCGCCCGGCTGCCCAGCCACGTGCCGGTGATGTCAAATAGCCAGTCGGTCACCCCTGCCTCGCGCGGCGGCACGAAGGCCTGGTGCACTTCGTCCAGCGCCCCAAACCACGCGGCCAGCACCCAGGCCAACCCCGGCCGCCCCGTGGCCCGCCCCAGCGCAAAGCCCAAGGCCAGGTACACCAGAAAATGCACCCCCCAGTCCAGCGGATGCACCAGGCGAGGGCCGGGTGTCTGCGGCTGCGCGCTGAAATACCAGATGGCCGCCATCAGCGCCAGCGCCGGCCCCCACCACAGCGGGCGGGCGCGGCGGGTCAAGGGTGGCCCCCGCCCTGCGGGTGTTCCACCAGTTCAATCAGGGTGCCCTGGCCCCACTTGGGGTGCAAAAAGGCCACCCGCGATCCGGCCCGGCCCGGGACCGGGACCGCCTGCAAGAAACGGGCGCCCTCTGCACCCAGGCGGGCCATCTCGGCGTTCAGATCGGCCACGCGATAGGCCGTGTGGTGCAGGCCCGGCCCCTTTTTCTCCAGAAAAGCCGCGATAGGACTGTCAGGCCGGGTGGGCATTAGTAGTTCAATTAGGGTATCGCCCACCTGATAGACGCGCACCCGCACGCCCTGGGTGGGCACCTCCTCGTCGGGCCCCTCGGCTTTCAGGCCCAGCGCCACGTAAGGTGCGGCCCCAGCGTCCAGGTCAGGGGTGGCGATCGCAACGTGATCCAGCAGCAGCAGCGCAGTCATGCGCGCAGGCTAATACGAAACAGCAGCGGGACAACAAGAGGGGGGCGCGGCGCCCAGCAGACAGCACGACAGGAGGACGCAGCCGGCCTGGAGATCAGGCCAGCAAAGACACTGGCACATTTGCCAGTGCTGTCCGCAGAGCGAAAGAGTGAAACCCAGCGCGACGCCGAAGTATCCCTCGGGGCTCTGGGCCAGGCCTGCCGGCGAAGCCGCGACGCAGAAGGTGAGCCGGCGCCCTGCCCTCTCCAGGCAACGGCCTCCCATTGTCAGAAATCCGCACTGCGCCGTTCACAGTCCTCAGCATGAGGAACACCCCGGGGAAGCAAGGCTTCGGCGCTTCTGCCTACCCCTGCTGAGGTCGGGCGCGGATGTACCAGTGAGCCACAGCGCGCATGACTTCCTTGTTTTCGCCGTCCTGCACACTGATATTCAGCACCAGGCGGGCCTTGCCCTCGCGCGCGAAGTCGGCGTGAGCCTGGGGCAGGGCGGCGGGGTCAGCCGCCTCAGCACGGGCCGTCAGGTCGCCCTGGGCGCGGCCCACATAATGGGTTTCCAGCTTTTCAATCAGGGGTACAGCCGTCATCAGCTGCGCGGCAAAAGCGCCCGCAAAAGCCGCGCCACTGACCGCCTCGGCCAGCAGAAACTGCACGCCCGCATGGATGGTGCCCAGGTGGTTATGAAACGGCGCGGTTTCCGGCGCCTCGCCAGTGGCCCAGCCCACGCCCACACCGGTAATCTGCACGCCTACGGTGGCGTTCATGGGGATATCGTGCAGGGCTTTTTTAACAGCCTGAACAGCAAAGGCGGGGAGAGCAGCAGTTTGGGTCATGCAAAAACCTCCAGGAGAACACCAGATTTTGAACTGGGTCCAAGTATAGCGGAGGCCGCAGACCAGCTCAGCCGAAGACAAGAACGACCTGATCTTTAGTCAGGTCGCACGCTTCTTGCCCGGAGGTGGGTCAGGCTTGGCCATAGCAGACAATGACCGCAACGGCACCGACAGAGACGACAACCGGGGCCAGGGCGAGGGCCACCAGCAGATCGGCAACCAGCAGCAGCCCAGTGGCGGCGCCCGATACCGCGAGGACGACACCCCGCCCCACGTGGAGGGCGGCCCTGGCAACGAACGCGGCCAGGGGTAGGGCAACGCCAATCAGGGTGGCGACCGGGGCCGGGGCGGCGGGCCGGACCATAGCCCCGACAGCAACGCGGAGCAGGCTCGCACACTCCCCTGAGTTCGGCAGCCTGCCGTCTCCACGGTCTGTTCGGATTTCACCATTGGCTAGGGCAGTTGACTCCAAGTCTTGAGAATCCTTTCTAGTGAGAACAAGCGGGCCGGGACACCGCACCCTCAGAGGTGCCACGGCCCGGCCCGACTACGGCTGCATTCAGGTGTAAGGGTCTTCCAGATACCGCCGCAGCACCATAAGGGGTGCGTAGGTGCCGGCCAGCAGTTCGGCCCTGATCTGCCGGGCGTGGGTCCAGGTGGCCTCGGCCTGCGCCTCTGTCACCAGCTCGGCGGCCACCGCTGCCTGCAAATCCTCACCATCAATGATGTGCGCCTCGGTCACTCTGCCGTGCCCGGTCTCCCCCACCACCCAGTTGCCAATCACATCCAGATAGAGGTCGTCGTGCCACGGCAGCCCATTCTCGCCCACGCCTTCACCGCCGTGCAGGTCCACATAGAGTTGCCGGGGGAGGCCGCTCCCGTCCAGCATGGCGCTCAGGGCGCTGCCCGGCACGCCTTCGCCGCTGCCTGTGGGGTGAACGCGCACCCAGCGGAAGCCGTGGTCCAGAATCCTCACCGTCTGGTCACCAAAGGGCACGTCCTGAGGCCGTGCGACCTCGTGGGCGGTGAAATCCACGATGACGTGACCAAGCACGCGCACCACGCTCTGACTGTGGCGCACAGCGCGGGACCAGGGCCGCAGGTCAAAGACCTTGCGCTTCATGTGGGTGACAGGGCACCCTGCGCCGCCAGGCCCTGCACTGCACGCAGCATCAGGTCGCCTTCAATGGCCTGCACGCGGGCTTTAAGGCTGTCCAGCGTATCGCCGGGCTGCACTGGCACGCGCGCCTGGGCCAGCACCGGCCCCTCATCGATGCCGGCCGTGACCAGATGCACTGTCGCGCCGCTTTCGCTGTCCCCAGCGGCCAGCACGCTTTCATGCACGCGGTCGCCGTACATGCCGCGCCCGCCGTGCCGCGGCAAGAGGCTGGGGTGGATGTTGAGCAGCCGCCCGGAAAAGTGGGTCAGCACGCGCGGCCCGATTTCCCGCATATAGCCGCTGAGGACCAGCGTGTCGGCCCCGGCGCCCACCAGAAACGCCAGGATCGCCGCGTCCAGTTCGTCGGGGTCAGGGTACCGGGCGCTGCTGAGGTGGGCGGTCTGCAAGCCCGCCGCCTGCGCCCACGCCAGAGCGGGACTGCGGCTGTTGTTGCTGACCAGCGCGGCGGGCGTGGCGGCCAGTTCGCCGCGCTGACACGTGGTCACGAGTTGCCGCGCCGCGCTGCCGCCGTGTGAGGCGAGAAAGGCGAGGTTCATAGGCGCTCCGCGCCGGAAGTGGGCAGTGGAAAGGAGGAAGTGGCCAACAGCGCACACTCTCCACTTTCCACCAACCACTCGCTACTCACTGGCCTAGCTCCTCAAGCAGATAGGCGCTCGTCAGAATCCCGTTGTGGTAGTCCTGCACAGCGAAGCTCTCGTTGGGGCTGTGCGGGGCGTCCTCGTTCAGGCCCATGTCTACAAACAGCACCGGCGCGCGCAGGATGTCGGCAAAGGCGGCCACAATCGGAATGCTGCCGCCCGTGCGGGCAAACACGGCCTCGCGGCCATAGACGCGCTTCAGGGCGCGGTTGGCGGCCTGGTTGTAGGGGCTGTTCAGGTCAAACTTGAAGGGTTTGCCGCCGTGGTGCGGCACCACCCTGGCCGTTACGCCTGCCGGCGCGATGGTCGGAACGTAGTCGGAAATCAGCCTCGTAATCCGCTCGGGGTCCTGGCCGGGCACCAGGCGCATGCTGACCTTGGCGCCCGCTTTGGCGGCGATCACGGTCTTGCTGCCCTCGCCCTGGTAACCGCCCCAGATGCCGTTCACGTCCAGGGTGGGGCGGCCCCACAGGCGCTCCAGGGTGGAATACCCCTCCTCGCCGGGCAGCGCGGGCACACCGATGCTGCCGGCAAACTCCTCATCGCTGTGGGGAAGGCTGGCCCACATCCCGCGCTCCTCGGCGGTCAGTTCGTCAATACCGTCGTAGAACCCAGGAATGGTGACGCGGCCCTGGTCATCCTTAAGGCGGGTGATGATTTCGGCCAGCGCGTTAATCGGGTTGGGCGCCGCGCCGCCGTAGCTGCCGCTGTGCAGGTCGCGGTTGGCCCCCTGAACGTGAATCTCCACGTAGCTCAGGCCGCGCACCCCGTAGGTAATGGTGGGCATCTCAGGCGCAAAGCGGCTGCCGTCGCTGATAACAATCACGTCGGCGGCCAGTTCGGCCTGGTGGGCCTGCAAGTAGGCTTCGAGGTTGGGGCTGCCAATCTCTTCCTCGCCTTCCAGCAGGAACTTCACGTTGACAGGCAGGTCTCCCTGCGACAGCAGCAGCTCGGCGCCCTTGACGTGGGCGTAGGCCTGGCCCTTGTCATCGGTGCTGCCGCGTGCATAGATACGGCCGTTCCTGACCGTGGGCTGGAAGGGCGGCGTCACCCACTCTTCCAGCGGCGCCTCGGGCTGCACGTCATAGTGCCCGTAAATCAGGACGGTGGGCTTGCCCGGCGCCTTCAGGTGCTCGGCGTATACAACGGGATGGCCGGCGGTGGCGTCCACACGCGCAGCAAAGCCCAGGCCCGCCAACTTGGCCCGCAGAAACTCGGCGGCCTGGCCCATCTCGGCCTTGCGGGTGGGGTCGGCGCTGACGCTGGCAATTCGCAGGAGGTCAAAGAGTTCGGCGTCGGCCTGCTCGCGGTTGAGCAGCGCACTCAGGTCAGCAGTGGTCATAGGGCGACTATAAGGGGTGAACCAGAACGGGTGTCCAACCCTGACCCAGAGAGGGCGAAGAGGGAAGGTGCCCGGCAATCTGAAGGCGTGAACTGCCGGAACGTTGGGGGAGGCTCGGCGCGACTTCAGGCCCATGATGTTCAGCCGGGCAAGCCGCTCTGGGCGGAGTTGGCACACATCAAAGGGGTCCAGGCTCCTCCCTGCTCTTCTCCCCTCCTCAATCAACCTGCGCCCCCTGACTCAGGCCTCTGCCGCTTCACGGTTTCATAAACACTGCCTCCGGTATACTCAAGGGACGTTATGCCCTCTGACGCCAAACATCGGCCCGTATACGTCATCTCCGTGGCGGCGGAACTGGTGGACATGCACCCCCAGACCCTGCGGCTGTACGAGCGCAAGGGCCTGATTCGGCCGGGGCGCTCTAGCGGCAAGACCCGGCTGTACAGCGAACGCGACATCGAGCACCTGCGCGAAATCCGCCGCCTGACTCAGGAACTGGGCGTCAACCTGGCAGGTGTGGAAGAAGTCATGCGCCTGCAACACGAACTGGACGACCTTCAGGGCGAGTTCGAGGCCGAGATTGAGCGCATTGAGGGCGAGCTGCGCGAGCAGGCCAGGCGCCCCGAGGCCCTGCCCGCCGAGGGCGGTCGCCTGGACCCCCGCGACCGGCCGGTCTACGTGATTTCTATCGCCGCCGAACTGGTGGACATGCACCCCCAGACCCTGCGGCTCTACGAACGCAAACAGCTTATCCGGCCGGGGCGCTCCAGCGGCAAAACCCGGCTGTACAGCGAGCGCGACATTGACCACCTGCGCGAGATTCGCCGCCTGACCCAGGAACTGGGCGTCAATCTGGCAGGCGTGGAAGAAATCATGCGGCTGCGCCACCAGCTGGACGCCGCGCGCCTGGGTCTGGAAAGCAACGTGCGGCGCATCCAGGAAGACATCACTGAACGCATGACCAAGCTGCGGACCCTACCGCAGGGCGAGGCCGAGAGCGACCTGGACCCAGAGACTGGCGAGGGAGACTCTCTTTGAGACCGCCGCCGAACGGTACACTTCGGCATGATCTGCGCGGCCCCCGGCCACCCTGCACCCCGCAGGAGGCACCCATGAGCGCCCTGTCCCGGCCCCCGGCGGCCGCGTGAGACCGCTGTGGGTGGTGGGCGATATCCACGGAGCCTATGACAAGGTGCGCGCCCTGCTGCTGCGGGCCGGCCTGATTGACTTTTCTGACCGCTGGACAGGCGGCGACGCCCATCTGGTCTTTCTGGGCGATTACGTGGACCGTGGCCCCAATGGCGTGGGCGTGATTCGCCTGATTCGCAACCTTGAAAACCAGGCGCGCGATGCGGGCGGCCTGGTCAGCGCCCTGCTGGGCAACCACGAAGTCATGTTTCTGGCGGCCCTGGTGTTCCGGCAGGGCGACCCCCACGACCGCCTGGGCTTCCGCGAATACTGGCTGGACAACGGTGGCCAGCCCAGAGACGCCGATCAGCTGGAACCCAGTGAGATGGGCTGGCTCTCCGAGCGGCCTGCCATGTTGCGCGTGGGCGAGTGGCTGCTCGTTCACGCCGACAGCACAGTGTACCTGAAGATGGGCAGCACCATAGAAGACGTCAACGCCAGCGTGAAGGCGGTGATGGCCCACCCCAACCCCGACGACTGGGGCGTCTTTATGAACGCCTTTACCGAGCGCTTCGTGTTCGTGCTGGGCGGCGGCGAGGCCAAGGCGCGGCGAATGCTCGACACCTTTGGCGGCGCACGCATTGTCCACGGCCACACGCCGGTTTACATCCTACTGGACGAGCATCTGCACGGTCCCACGCTGGGCGCCGGCGCCCCGATTCCGTATGCCGGGCGCCTGTGCCTGGCTGTAGACAGCGGAATGGCTTACCGCGAGGACGCTGGCTTTATCGTGCGCCTGGACCCGGACGGCCTGGCCGACGTGGTGCCCTTTCCCAGCGGAGCGTCTCTGTACTAAAGAGGGCAGTTCAAAAGCAAGTTTGAACACAGAGAAGCGGCGCCAGACGAAAAGAGTCGTAGCGCCGCTTCTCTGTGCTTTGCCAGATTACTAGCGTGTGCGGCTGGGCAACGGTCCTGGGCTGCTCTCGGTCCAGAAGAGAAATTTTTTCCGCTCTGCCCCTAACACTCTTTTGCCTCAATGACGGGAGCGCGTCACCAGCCGTTCCACAAAGGCCGCTGGCTGGCCGCAGAGCCTCGCCCTGCTTATAGCTTCGCAGGCCCACGCGCCTCAGCGGTATAGAGCGGTCAAACCCAGGAGAAAGCTGGGTGGTCCTCCCAAAGAGCCAGTGGGCGACCCCGAATTGCCTGCTCTGCCGTGCCCAGGGCGCTATGCCGGCTGGGCCAGCAGAAATGGTGGCGGTTGCTGCCGCAGGTCACTGCGGGTCAGGCTCAGATGCAGCTGCTGATAGGCCACCGGATGCCACTCGAAATCGCTGGGCGGCAGCCACTGGGCGTCGGGAATCTCGCCGTCCAGCAGCGCTTCCAGAGCCTCGGAGCGCAGCAGCCAGGCACTGACCATCAGCAGCGCGGGCAAGGTGTCCGGGGTCAGCCCCTGTGCCCGCAGCGCCTCGTCACTCTGGGCCATGAGCGTCACGGTGCTGGCGGGCTCGTGGTGCCGCAGAGCCGCCAGGCGCACGGCGCCATAATGCACGTACTGCTCCAGAGGCAACCCGAACGGCTGGCGCAGCAGTTCGTGAAACCACAGCACCCGCCCATCAGGGTGCCGGGCGCACAGAGGGGTCAGCCGCTCCGAGGAACACTGGCTCACCTGGCCGCGCGTCAGGGTAAAGCCCGCGTCATTCAGTTCGGGGTGCAGGCCCAGATATTCATCGGCGCAGAGGGTGGTGTGCGCCACGGTCTGAAGCAGCAGGTGGCGGTGGGACGGCGAAAGCAGGTTAAAACTGCCACCCCGGCCAAAAGCACGGGGGCCGTGAATCACGAAGGTTTCTGTGCCGGCCGGACCACTCAGGGTGAAGGCGTCCACGCGCTCGGGCAGCTGCCGCAGATTTACTGGCCCCGTTAAAGGATGCAGGCGGTAGGGGCCAGGTTGGTCACTCAGGTCATTCAGAAGGTAGCGAAACGGGTTGTGTGTCATGTCACGTCGCTCCTGGGCCAGAGCAGAGAAATCCAGAGTGGAAGACGGAGGATACAGAGCACTGCGGCGTTGCTTGGAGGATAACGCCCGGTTTCTTACAAAGTTGTGGAGTGTCTGAAGACTAACAGAAGCAGCCGGCTCTTCTGGCGAGTTCTGTCTGGTCGTAAACCCTGCGGAGAAGCACGGTTTGTTCACTTCCACGCCCACGAACTCGCCGTGCGCCTGCCCTCGCCTGCGAAGCTGTCCTGCACTCCGAAGCCACTTGGCTCGACCTGCTGGCAGGTGCTGAGGCGGGCCTGCTCACCCCAAGGGACGGCCGCCAAAAGATCAACCCCAAACCGTCTGCCGGTTCCCGCTACGACACTGCTCCCCAACTTCAGGCGGATGACATCTAGATTGCCCCTCCGTGCGCCCTTGCCTGCCCTAACTGCCACGCTGGACGGCCAGCTGTGCCACGATGACCCGGTGACCGACTCTGGAGCGCCGCCTCCCCCACCCGACACCGCGCCGCCCGCCCTGCGCCTGCGGGGCGTCACCAAACGCTTTCCAGGCGTGGTGGCCAATGACCGGGTGGACCTGACGGTGCAGCCGGGCGAGGTGCTAGCCCTGCTGGGCGAGAACGGCGCAGGCAAAAGCACCCTGATCTCCATGCTGTATGGCCTGTACCAGCCCGATGAGGGCCACATTGAGGTCACCGGCCGCGCCGTGTGCATCGGCAGCCCGGCGCAGGCGCGACGGCTGGGCATCGGGCTGGTGCCGCAGCATCCCCTGTTGGTGGCGCGGCATACCGTGGCCGAGAATCTGGCGCTGGGCCGCGCGGGCGGCCTGTTTCCCGCGCGGCGGGTGGCCGGGCACATCCGGGCACTGTCGGCCCAGTACGGCTTGGAGGTAGACCCCGGCGCCCGCGTGGCGGACCTGTCGCCCGGCGAGAAACAGCGCGTGGAAATCATCCGGGCGCTGCTGGGCGGCGCGCAGGTCCTGATTCTGGACGAACCTACCAGCGTCCTGACCCCGCAAGAAGCCCAGGGCCTGTTCCGTGTGATGCGCGAACTGCGCGCGGGGGGCCGCAGCCTGATTTTCATTTCTCACAAGCTGGACGAGGTGCTGGACGTAGCCGACCGGGTGACCGTATTACGCAAAGGCCAGGTGGTGGGCGGCGTGCCCACTGCCGGCGCCACCCGCGAGAGCCTGGCCGCCCTGATGGTGGGCCGCGCCGTGGACTTCACGCGCAAGCGGGCGCCAGGGGCCGGGTCAACCGACCCACTGCTGAGCGTCCGTGGCCTGGACGCGCAGGGCACACGCGGGCTGCCAGCCCTGCGCGGCGTCTCCTTTGACCTGCGCCGAGGCGAGGTGCTGGGCGTGGCCGGCATTGCAGGCAACGGTCAGAGTGAACTGGTGGAGGTGCTGGCCGGGGTGTGGCCCGCCACAGGCGAGGTCAGCCTGAATGGTCAGCCGCTCAGCGGCAGTGCCGCCGAACGCTCACGTGCTGGCGTGGCCCACATCCCTGAAGACCGCCTGCACAGCGGCACAGTGCCCAGCATGACGGTGGCCGAGAACCTCTCGCTGCGGGACTACGACCGCGCGCCGCTGGCCCGTGGCCTGGCGCGCAACCTCGCCGCCGAGGGCGAACGCGCCCGGCGCGACGTAGAGGCGTACGCCGTGGCCACCCCCAGCATCCATACGCCGGTGCGCCTGCTCAGCGGAGGCAACATCCAGAAACTCATCCTGGCGCGCGAACTGGCCGGGGCGCCGCTGGTTATCTTGGCCGTTCATCCCACTTACGGACTGGACATCGGCGCGGCCGACCAGGTTCACCGCGCGCTGCTGGACCGCACCGGGGAGGGGGCCGGCGTGCTGCTGGTCAGCGAGGACCTGGATGAACTGCTCAGCCTGTCTGACCGGGTGGGGGTCATGGTGGGCGGCGCGCTGCTGGGGCCGTTCCCGGTGGCCGAGGTCACCCGCGAGTCCCTGGGCCTGCTGATGGGCGGCGCCCATCCCCACAGCCTGCCGGGTGCCGGGCAGGGCGTGGCTGCGCCAGGGGCCGGCGCATGAGGTTCGTGCCTCTGGCCGCGCCCTCGGCCACCCGCGCGGCGCTGGTCACGCTGGGGTCGGTGGTGGTCGCCCTGCTGCTGTGCGCGCTGGTGTTCGTGCTGGCTGGGCAGTCGCCTGCCGAGGTCTACAGCACCATGCTGCGCGGCACCCTGGGCGAGGCGGGCGGCCTGGCCGAGGTCGGGCGGCGCACCATTCCGCTGCTGCTGATTGGTGCGGGGCTGGCGCTGGCCTTCCGGGCGCAGTTCTTTAACATTGGCGCCGAGGGACAACTCCTGCTGGGCGCGGTGCTGGCGGCGGGGACCGCCCTGTTCGTGCCGCTGCCGGGCCCACTGCTGCTGCCAGCCATGTTCGCGGGCGGTTTTCTGGGCGGCGGGCTGTGGGCGCTGCTGGCAGCGGGGCTGCGGCGCCTGAATGTCAACGAAATCCTGTCCACGCTGATGCTCAATTACGTGGCGGTCGCCCTGGTCACCTACCTGATTGCCGGGCCGTGGAAAGGCAAGGACGTGCGCGGCTACATCTATACCGACACCTTTGTGCCGGCCGGCTGGCTGCCCACCCTGGGCGGCACGCAGGTGCACTGGCCGACGCTGGGGCTGGGCGTGGCGCTGGCGCTGGGCCTTCAGTGGCTGCTCAGCCGCTCCACGTTTGGCTACGCCCTGCGGGTGGTGGGCGAGAACCCCGGCGCGGCGCGCTACGCGGGCCTGAGCAGCGCGCGGGTGGCCACGTTGGTCGCCCTGCTGACCGGCGGCCTGGCGGGCCTGGCCGGAGCGGGCGAGGTGGCGGGCATCCACCACCGCCTGCTGGAAGCTGGGCAGGTCAGCCTGGGCTACGGCTTTACGGCCGTGATCGTGGCGTGGCTGGCGCGCGGCCACCCGGCCCTGTGCCTGGTCACGGCGCCCCTGATGGGCGTCATTCTGGCGGGCGGCGACCTCCTGAAAATTGACCTGAACCTGCCCTACCGCGTTGTGGACATCTTTAGCGGCGTCATCCTGCTGTGCCTGATTGCCGGCGAGGTATTCGTGCGGCACCGCGTCGTGTGGGGCCGGGCATGAGCAGGCAGATGGCTGAAAGCATAAGGCTAAAAGCCCAGGCACCAGGTAGCCGCAAGGTCCGGTCACTGTGCCCCGCGCCCTGCCTCCTGAGCCTTTCTTGCGCCGCGCCCTACACCCCACATCCCACACACCCCCTGAGGTTCTCCTGATGGACAACGCCCTGCTTGACACCTTGCCCCGCGCGCTGGCGGTGGGCACCCCGCTGCTGCTGGCCTGCCTGGGGGCCATCCTGAACGAGCGGGCCGGAGTGGTGAATCTGGGTCTGGAAGGCGTGATGGCTGTGGGCGCCCTGGCCGCCTTTGCCGTGGCGGCCTCAGCCCCAGACGCCAACCTGTGGCTGGCGGTGGGCGCGGCCCTGCTGGCGGGCGCGGCGCTGGCTGGGCTGCACGCCCTGGCTACGGTCACCCTGCGCGCCAACCAGTTTGTCAGTGGGCTAGCCCTGGCCCTCATCGGCACGGGGGCAGCGGGCCTGCTGGGCAAGCGCTTTGAGGGGCTGCCCCTGTTTAACAAGGTGCCGGACTGGACTGTGGGAGGCTTTGCCCTCAGCCCCTTTACTCTGGCGGCGCTGGGCCTGGCCGCGCTGCTGGCGTTCTGGCTGGCCGCCACCCGCACAGGCCTGACCCTGCGCTCGGTGGGCGAGAACCCCGCCGCCGCCGACGTTCTGGGGGTCAACGTGGGCCTGGTGCGCGTGCTGGCGGTACTGGGCGGCGGCGCGCTGGCCGGGCTGGCGGGGGCCTTCCTGGCCCTGTCCTACCGCTCTTCGTGGGCCGACAACATGACCGCCGGGCTGGGCTGGATTGCGGTGGCCCTGGTGATCTTTGTGGGCTGGCGGCCGCTGCGGGCGGTGGCCGGCGCCCTGTTTTTTGGGCTGCTATACGCCCTGCAATTCCGGCTTCAGGGGGTCAGCGCCGTACCCAGTGAAGTCTGGAGCGCCATGCCGTTCGTGCTGGTGCTGGTGGTGCTGGCTGTGGCCGGGGTGCGGGGGCAGGCTGGCGACGCCCCCGCTGCCCTGGGCCGCCCCTACGTGCGCGGCGAGCGCTAAAGATTGCCCGAACAGCCCGGTCATCCCCCAGACCGACCAGCCGCCTACGCTGCCCCCATGACGCTCAAAACTGGAGACCGGGTGCGGTGGAACAGTCACGGCGGTCACGCCGAGGGCAAGGTGGTGCGCGTGGCCCACGAGGACGGCGAGGTGGGCGGCTTTGAATACCGCGCGTCGCGCGACGACCCCCGGTATATCGTCGAACTGGCTGATGGCCGCCTGGCCGCCCACACCGAGAGCGCCCTCAAGAAGGTCTAGCGGCAGCACACCGATGCACTGAAAGGCAAGAGCAGACCCGCCAAGTCTAGCCATTGTCTGAGACAGATACCCGTGCTGCTGCGCAATTTACAGACCCAGTTAGCTTAGACCAGCTGAGGACGGCCTCCTCTCTTGCAGAAGCCTGCTCGGGGACAAATAGAAAGCACCACGGCTAACGCTCGCAGCGGAGTGGATTGGAGACTCGCGCGGTAGGGCAAAACGGCCCTAGAGCGTTACAGAAACAGGGCTGGGGCCTTGCCGATGGAGCAGAAAAGCGTCTGAGACAGACCTTTTCTGAGGGCAGAACTCCTCCAACTTTGCCAGACTTGCCCAACTTCAGGGCTATTGTCTTTTCTTTGCTCAGCGAGTCAACTGGTGAGAAAGCGCCCTACTCTGCGGCGCAGGGCAGCAAGTCCGCCCGTCCACGAGTGGTCTACCGCCAAGCCGCTGAGGGCTCTAGCCTCTGCCCTACCTCTGGCGCGCTGACCTGGGGGTAAAGGTCACCGTCACAGGACGGCCAGGCGTCAGCATCACCCGGCGGCTCTGCTCCTGCACGGTGCACAGGCCACGCGCCCTGTCGCAGAGGAACAGCTTCACGCTGACCGTCACGGGGCCAGTGTGAGCAGACGGCAAGCTGACGGGCAAGTCACGCACACGGGCCAGCGCTTCTGGGTGGGCTGGGTCAGGGGGGCCAGACAACGCCAGCACCTGACTCTTGCCGTTGGCGGTGACCGTCACAGTAGAGGGCGCCTGCGCACTCAGGGCCAGTCCAGGCACCGCCGCCACCTGCACCACTAGGGCCGGCGGCGTCAGGACAGCGGTCAGCAGCAGGGGAGAAAGCAACATCTGGGCCTCAGGCTAGCGGGTCAGCGTGGAGCGCGCGGCGCAGGTTCGGCCCGGACCCTCCGTGGCCGGGTGGCCGCCGGACGCCGCAGCAGACGCACCAGGAACAGTGCCGCAATGACCCCCGCGTAAATCAGCGGCGATGTGTGGTCTTTTTTCACGCCCCAGTAATAGTGCAGGCCCGCCAGACTGACCGAGACATACGCCAACTGGTGCAGTCGGGTCCAGCGGGCGAAGCCCAGCCGCCGCACCGCGCGCGGGGTGCTGGTCAGGGCCAGAGGAACCAGCAGCAGCAAGGCCGTGAAGCCCGCCGTGACAAAGGGCCGCTCCAGCACGTCCTCGGTCATCAGGGTCAGGCTGAAGCCGTGGTCAAACAGGTAAATCAGGAAGTGCAGCGCGGCGTACCCAAACGCCAGCAGACCCAGGGTCTTGCGAAGCCGGGCGGGCCACGTCCAGCCGGTCAGCAGGCGCAGCGGCGTGCAGGCCAGAGACAGCACCAGCAGGGTTAGGGCCAGGAGCCCCGTCTGGAAGGTGGCCCGCTGAATCGGGTTGGCGCCCAGCGCGCCGCTCAGGGCGTCGGCCACCAGCACCGCTGCAGGCAGCAGGCCCCCCGCCGTCACCGCCGGCACCAGCCAGCTCAGGGAACGCCGGCCAGGCCGTGCGCTCAGAAATACTTCCTCAGGTCCATGCCCTTGTACAGACTCGCCACCTGATCGGCATAGCCGTTAAAGGGCAGGGTCTTGCGACGGCCCAGTTCACCGATACGCCGCTCGGTGGCCTGGCTCCAGCGGGGGTGCGGCACGGCTGGGTTGACGTTGGCGTAAAAGCCGTATTCGCTGGGGGCGGCCAGCGCCCAGGTGGTCTGAGGCTGCGTTGAGGTCAGGGTAATGCGGACGATGCTCTTGATGCCCTTAAAGCCGTACTTCCAGGGCACCGCCAGGCGCAGCGGCGCGCCGTTCTGGCCCGGCAAGACGCGCCCATGCAGGCCCACCGCCATGAAGGCGAGAGGATGCAGCGCCTCGTCCAGCCGCAGGCCCTCTACATACGGCCACTTCAGCACCGCCTGCCGCTGGCCGGGCAACTGCTTGGGGTCCAGCAGCGCCGTGAACTGCACGTACTTGGCCTTGCTGGTCGGCTCCATGCGCCGGATCAGGGCGGCCAGGGGAAACCCCAGCCAGGGCATGACCATGCTCCAGCCCTCGACACAGCGCATGCGGTAGATGCGGTCTTCCAGGGGAAACCACGACTGCAGCGTGTCTATATCGACGGTCTGAGGCTTGCGGACCTCGCCGTCCAGGCGCACGGTCCAGGGCCGGGGCTTTAAGCTGGCCGCCAGCCGCGCCGGGTCGGCCTTGTCCAGCCCCAGTTCGTAAAAGTTGTTGTAGGTCGTCGCCTGCCCGTAGGGCGTGACAGCCTCTTTGGTGTCGTAGGGGCCCAGCGGGCGGGCCGGGCGGGCAAAGGGGTCGGCACTCTGGGCCTCGGCGCTGCCCGCACCGGGGCGGCGGGTCAGCAGTTCCAGGCCGCCGCCGAGCGCGCCCGCCGTCACGGTAAACAGGGTGGCGCTGCGCAAAAACTCGCGGCGCGGGTTCAGGTCGCTGCCCGGCGTCAGGATCCGGCGCTGCTGGTCCTGTGGTTGGGCGTCGTCAGGGGTCTGCGGGTCAGTCATGGGGCCCTCCTCTTTTCAGGTATACGCAGCTTGGCACCAATTGGTTGACCCCTACTGTCAGCCGGGGTACCAGACAGGGGCAGGCACCCGGCCACAACTAAAGGCACAATAAAGGTCCAGGGGGCCGAGGGGGCCCCAGCATCTCCGGAGGTCTCACCATGAAAAAATTGCTGCTCGCCGCCGCGCCCCTGTCTCTGGCTCTGCTGTTCACAGCGGCCGTGCCCGCCGCCCAGGCCCAGCAGGGGGCCAAACTGAAGGCCTGCTTTATCTACGTGGGGCCGGTGGGCGACATCGGCTGGAGTTACGCCCACGACGAAGCGCGCAAAAAGGCCATGAAGGCCCTGCCCTGGCTGGACACCAAATACGTGGAGAGCGTGCCCGAGGGCCAGGCGGCGCCTGTGATTGACCGTCTGGTCAAAGATAGCTGCAAGGTGATCTTTACCACCTCGTTCGGCTTCATGGACCAGACCCTGGACGCCGCCAAGAAGTACCCCAACGTAATTTTTGCCCACGCCAGCGGCTTCAAGCGCGCGCCCAACATGGCAACCTATATGGCCGACTTTTATCAGCTGTACTACCTGAACGGCATGATGGCCGCCGCAGTCAGCAAGAGCGACAAACTCGGCTACGTGGCGGCCTTTCCGGTCCCCGAACTCAAGCGCCACATCAGCGCCTTTGCCCTGGGCGCCCGCGCCGTCAACCCCAAGGCCACGGTCAGCGTCAAGTGGATCAACGCCTGGTTTGACCCCAACAAGGCCCGCGAGGCCGCCGAGGCGCTCATCAGTGAGGGGGCCGGCGCCCTGGCCTTTACCGAGGACACCGCCACAGTGGTGCAAACGGCGGCCAGCCGCAAGATTCCCAGCTTTGCCCACTATTCGCCCATGTACAAATTCGCGCCCGACTACGTGGTCAGCGGGCAGCTGGTGCACTGGGACAAGATTTACATTGACTTTCTGAGCAAGGTGCGCACCGGCACCTACACGGCCAAAAACCTGCAAAACGTGGACTACTGGAACCTGCTGCGCGGCGGCAGCGTCGAACTGGGCGCACAGGACGGCATGGCGATTAACCCCAAGTGGGTGGGCGCCCTGAAGGCCAAGAGCGTCACGGTCAGCGGCAAGAAAGTCAGCGTCTATGACCGCGTGACTCAGCTGAGCGCCGAGATGCAGAAGGGCGGCAAGTTCGACCCCTTCACGGGTCCCCTGAAAGACCGCAACGGCATCCTGCGCGTGGCGGCCGGCAAGGTGGCGACGGTCGCCGAGCTGAACAACATGGCCTGGGTGGCCCCCGGCGTGGTGGGCCAGGTGGCCGACGAGCCCAAGAAGTAATACGGATTCCGTCTGTTTCGTTTACAAATCGGAACAGGACCGATTTGCAAACTCCACGCCCGGAACCCGTTTTGCTCCTTCTCGCTCCGCTCGGATTGAATCGTTTGTGCAAACGATTCAATCGGAGTCTGTATAAACCAGGGCAGGCGACTGGAAGGTCTCCAGCCCAGACCTGAATCAGAAGGCAGCACCCCCATCACGCGAGATCTGGGGGTGCTGTCTTTGTCACGGCCTCACCCTCCCCTCCTGCCCTCGGGTGACAGACCACATCCCCGGAGGCAAAAATCTGATAAGCAGAGGAAGAACTTGGTCCCAAGCCCCCCTTAGAAAGTCAAGGATTTCTTGCTGTGCGCCTGACCCTGCTGACTGACCCCGACACCCAAGCGGCCCTGGCCGCCACCCGGACCCTGGTGGGTCAGGTGGCCAACCGCCTGCTGGTGCTGGCCCGGCAGCAACCTGGCGTGCCGGCCGACACACTGGCGGCCACCCTGGAGGGCGCGGCGGCGTTGCCCCACGGCACCCGCCGCGCCGTGGCCGCCGAGGTCGAGCGCGCGCGGCACTGGTCGCGCGGCGGCCTGAAAACCCAGTCGTACTGGCTGGACGCCCGCAGCCTGCGCGTGACCCCGGCGGGCCAGGTCAGCCTGTGGACCGTGCGCGGCCGAGTCACGCTGCCCACCCGGCTGGGCAACTACCAGCGGCATCTGCTGGCCCAGGCGGCGCAGACCCAGGGCGGCGCCCGTGGGGGCCAGGTCACCCTGAGCCGGGCGGGCGAGTGGTACGTGCGCCTCAACCTGGGGCGGGCCCCAGCGGCGCCGGAGCCTGCCCCGCCCAGCACCGATCTGCTAGAGCGTCAGGGCCACTTCGAGCGGGTCGAGCGGCGGCTGCGCGGCGCCCGGCCCACCCCACGCACGCAGGGCCAGTGGGCGCTGGCGCTGCTGCAAACCGGCCAGACCGACCGCGCCGAGCTGCAACTGCTGACTGCCCTGGGTCACCCCACCCCCGACGCGCGCATCTACCTGGGCCTGAGTCTGCTGGCCGGCACCCGCCGCGACCCACAGGCCCGCTTAGCGCAGGCCGAGCGCGGTCTGGCCGCCCGGCCCGACGAGTTCACCCGCTGGTGGCTGCGCTGCTCGCAGGCCCGGGCACTGGTGGAACTGGGCCGCGCCGGGGCCGCCCAGCCCATCATGGCGGCGCTGCTGCGCGAGGTGCCGCCCTCAGAGCTGCGCTCACGTGCCAGGGCGCTGTACTTTGCCCAGGGAGTCAGCGCGGCGCTGGACGACTTTGCGGCGCAGGACCGCCAGGCGCGCGAGGCCCTGCGCCTCTTTGACCTGCTGGGCATTGGCAGCGAGGGCCTGTCACTGCGGCTGGACCTGGCCTACCGCCTGTATTTCCGGGGCCGCGCCGACGAGGCGCTGACCATGACAGCCGAGGTGATCGCCATGACGGCGCGCCTGGACGACCCGCGCGCGGGCGTCGCGCACCTGATCTGCGCCGAGATGCATCTGCTGGGCGAACAGTTTGAGCAGGCGCTGAGCCACCTGGAGCAGGTGCACACCGCGCAGCAGCGCCACGCCAGTGACCGGCTGGACGTGCCGGCGCGGGCCTTCAGCGCCGAGTGCCTGTGGCGGCTGGGGCGGCTGGACTGGGCCGATTTCGAGCGGCGCATTGAGGCCCTGCACCCCACCCAGGATTTTGACCACGTTACGCGGGCCTTTTACACCGGCCTGCTGGCCTTTGAGGCAGGACAGCTGGAGGCAGCGCGCGCGGCTTTTGAGCAGGTCGTGGCCGGTGTGGCGCTGCTGGACGGCTTTCGCCTGCGCGCCTCGGCCTTTCTGGCTTACGGCCGCTGGGCGGCGGGCGAGGACCTGGACAGCGCCAGCGCGGACCTGCGACGCGCGCTGGAACATGTGGGCGGCGAACTGGCCCTGACCATTGACGCGGGCCGCCTGGCCCCGCTGTACGCCGCCTGTGCTGAGCGCGGCATTGGGGGCCGGTCGGCCGAGCGCCTGGCGCGGCACCTGCGCCCCACCCTGAACGTGCAGACGCTGGGCGGCTTTGCCGTGACCCTGAATGGTCAGCCGCTGCATATCCGCCTGACCAAGGCGCGCGAACTGCTCGCCTACCTGCTGCTACATGGTCCCGCCAGCCGCGACACCCTGATGACTGCGCTCTGGAACGGCGAAGCGCGCCGTGAACTCGGTTCGTACTTCAAGCAGGCGCTGCACGCCCTGCGCGCGGCCCTGCGCCCCCACCTGCCCGCCGGAGCCGACCCGGTGCCGCATGTGGGGGGCCTGTACCGGCTGTCCGAACGCCTGAACGTACAGTGCGACGCCCTGGCCCTCATGGAACGGCCCCAGAGCGCCGACCAGATACTGACCACGCTGGACCGTTACGCGGGCCCATTTCTGCCTGGCACCGATACGGAATGGGCCTCACAGCAGCGTGAGACCCTGGAAGCTCAGGCCCAGTCGCTGGCCATGACGCTGGGGGCGCAGCTGCAGGCCACCAAGCCGGGGCAGGCGGCGCGCGCCTACCTGCATGGCGCCCGAATCAACCCCCTGTTTGAATCGGCGTGGCAGGCCGCCGCCGCGGCCTATGAGCAGGCGGGCCAGCCCTACCTGGCGCGCCACGCCCGCGAAGGCTACGCCCGCGCCCTGCGCCAGGAACTGGGATAGGTAGAGGCTTCTCAGGAAGGCGGCGAGGCAGCTAGGGACCATCCAGACAGCCACACCCGTTGCAGATAGGTGACTTTCTAGGGATGAGGAGTTAACCACTTCGCGCCAAATTGCGCTCAGCCCAGGCGCCCGCCAGACCCAGCTGAAGGATTTGCCAGGACCCTGGATGTTATCCGGGCTATGCGCTCAGCCTCTTCTCAGGCCGGCAGAGCACGGCCCAGAGGAAGAAATCAGGCGCCCTGTAGGGGGGCAAAGCGACAAAGCAGAAGCCGCCTGCCAGGTACTTTGAGGCAATTTGCTCAACAGACATCCAGACTTCAGGGTCGTCAAAGGCAACCCTCTTGAACCCAGAGGCGCTTCCAAGAACACCCCGGACGGACCAGCCCGCCCAGCAAGACGATTTCCGCCCTATGACACATTGTCTGGCGGTTAACCGCTTCTAGGGCACACTGCGCGCAGGTCAACAGACCCGGAGGTTTCCTCACATGAAGACCCTTCTTCGCCGCGCTTTGCCCCTTGCCTTCATCCTGCTGATACCCACAGCGTCTACCACGGCCCTGCAGACCGCCGACTGCTGCATCACGGGCGGAAGTCCAGTCGCTGTCCGCCTGCCCTAAGGCACCTCTGCTTTCCCTTACCCCTCCACGCTGGCGGCGAGAATCTACCGTCTATCAATTTCTTTTCGTCTTCTTCGTCTTCTTGTTCTCGCTGCTGGGGGCCAGGCCACGTGCCTGGCTCCTCCGTTTTGGTTTAGCGGCGGCGCAGAGTATTCAGGATGCCAGCAGCAATCTCTTCCACGCTGGCGGTGGTGGTGTCGCGCACCGGAATCCCGGCGCGCTGAAACAGCCGCTCGGCCCGGCGGACTTCGTGCTCGCACTGTTCCAGGCTGGCGTAGCGGCTCCCGGCCTTGCGCTGGGTGCGAATGGCGTGCAGCCGGCGCGGGTCAATGGTCAGGCCGTGCAACTTGGCACGCCACGGTTCCAGCGGCAGCGGCAGCCCGGTGCGTTCAAAGTCATCCTCGGCCAGCGGGTAGTTGCTGGCCCGCACGCCGTGTTGCAGCGCCAGAAAGAGGCTGGTCGGCGTCTTGCCCGCGCGCGATACCCCCACCAGAATCACGTCGGACAGCCCGTATTGCCGGTCGCCCACGCCGTCGTCCGTGGCCAGGGCGAAGTCCAGGGCGTCCATGCGCGACAGGTAAGCCTCGCTGTCGTGCATGTCGTGGTGACGGCCCACCTCGCGCACAGCGGGCATCCCAAATTCACGCTCCAGAACCCCCAGCCCCGGCCCCAGCAGGTCAAAGACCTCGGCCGGGCACAGCTGCAACTCGGCCAGCACATCAGCGCGGGTCACCGTGGTAAAGACCAGGGGTCGCTCGCCCCGGTCAGCCAGCGCGCAGACCTCGCGGTGAACCGCCTGCGCGGCCGCCACGTCCGCCGTGAAGGGCCGGCGCAGGTACAGCAGCGGCTGGGCCGGAAAATGCGCCAGCAGCGCGCGGGCGATGTTCTCAGCCGTCAGGCCGGTGTGGTCGCTGACAATCATGACGGTGCGCGGCTCGGGCATGGCCCTCAGCCTGACACGGCCTGGCCAGGGGCGCGCCGCCGTCTGCTCAGCGCGGACATGACTACGCTGTCACTCCCTTGGTGGCGCGCCGGGCCGGGCCGGTCGGCTAAGCTGGCAGAGGTACACAAACGCCCCTGATTCCACTGGGCGAAATCCTTTGTAGACCGGAGAAATCTCATGGATATGATTCGCCCGTTCCAAACACTAAGGATGACCGACGTCGAGGTGGTCGGCGGCAAGAACGCCTCGATTGGCGAGATGATTCAGGGCCTTGCGGGGGCTGGCGTGCGGGTGCCCGGCGGCTTTGCCACCACCGCCGACGCCTTCCGGCAGTTCTTGCAGGACAACGGTATTGAGGACAGCATCAACGCGCGCCTCAGCGCTCTGGACGTCAATGACGTGGTGGCGCTGGCCCAGGCCGGGCGCGAGATTCGCGCGCAGGTCGAGGCCGCGCCGCTGCCAGCGGGGTTGGAAGACGCCATCCGCGCTGCCTACGCCGCCATGACTGCCGAAGCGGGCGTCACCGACCCCGACGTGGCCGTGCGGTCCAGCGCCACCGCCGAGGACCTGCCCGAAGCCAGCTTTGCCGGCCAGCAGGAGACCTTCCTGAACGTGCGCGGCATTGAGAGCGTGCTGCGCCATGTGCGGCTGGTGTTTGCCAGCCTGTACAACGACCGCGCCATCTCTTACCGGGTGCACCACGGCTTTTCCCATGCGGATGTGGCGCTGTCCGCTGGCGTGCAGCGCATGGTGCGCACCGACCTGGGGGCCAGCGGAGTGGCCTTTACCCTGGATACCGAGAGCGGTTACCGCGACGCCGTGCTGGTCACCAGCGCTTACGGCCTGGGCGAACTGGTAGTACAGGGCGCCGTGAACCCCGACGAGTTTTTTGTCTATAAGCCGGCGCTGAAGGCCGGGCAAAAGGCCATCCTGCGCCGCACCCTGGGCAGCAAGGCGAAAAAAATGGTCTATGCCGAGGGCAGCGGCGGCGTGCAGACCGAAGAGGTGCCCGAAGCTGAGCAGCGCGCCTTTAGCCTGTCCGACGCGGACCTAACCGAACTGGCACGGCAATGCGTGGCGATTGAAGAGCACTATGGCCGACCCATGGACATCGAGTGGGGCAAAGACGGGCGGGACAGCCAGATTTACATCCTTCAGGCCCGCCCCGAAACGGTGCAGAGCCGCGCAGGTAAGGTTATGGAGCGCTTTGAGCTGACCGGCAAGGGCCCGGTCTTGGTCGAGGGCCGCGCGGTGGGCAACCGTATCGGGGCCGGCACCGTGCGCGTGGTGCGCGACGTATCGCAGATGGAGCAGGTGCAAGACGGCGACGTGCTGGTGGCCGACATGACCGACCCCGACTGGGAACCCGTGATGAAGCGCGCCAGCGCCATCGTGACCAACCGGGGCGGGCGCACCTGCCACGCGGCCATCATTGCCCGTGAACTGGGCATTCCGGCGGTCGTGGGCACCGGCAACGCCACCCGCGAACTGCAGAGTGGGCAGGCCGTTACCGTGTCGTGCGCCGAGGGTGACACTGGATTTGTGTACGAGGGTCAGCTCGATTACCGCATCAACCGCGTGGAGCTGGGCAATATGCCTGAGATCGGCCTGAAGATCATGATGAACGTGGCTTCACCTGACCGCGCCTTCTCCTTTGCGGCGCTGCCTCACGAGGGCGTGGGCCTGGCGCGCGTTGAGTTCATTTGCAGCAACGTGATTGGCATTCACCCCCGCGCACTGCTGGATTACCCAGATGTGCCGGACGACGTGAAGGCCCAGATTGACGAGAAGACGGCCGGCTACGCCACCCCGCGCGACTTCTTCCGCGAGAAGCTGGCCGAGGGCGTGTCCACGATTGCCGCCGCCTTTGCCCCCAAGCCCGTGATCGTGCGTCTCTCGGACTTCAAGAGCAATGAATACGCGCACCTAATCGGCGGCCCGGCCTACGAGCCCACCGAAGAAAACCCCATGATCGGCTTCCGGGGCGCGAGCCGCTACCGCAGCCCTGATTTTGCCGCCGCCTTTGCCCTGGAGTGCGAGGCCATCCGTTCCGTGCGTGACGAGATGGGCCTGAACAACGTGCAGGTCATGATTCCCTTTGTCCGGACGGTGGGTGAAGCGCAGCAGATTATCGAGATTCTGGCCAGAAATGGCCTGCGGCGCGGCGAGAACGATCTGAAGGTCATCATGATGTGCGAGATTCCCAGCAACGCCATCCTGGCCGACCAGTTTCTGGAACACTTCGACGGCTTTTCCATCGGGTCTAACGACCTGACGCAGCTGACCCTGGCTCTGGACCGCGACTCGGGCCTGGTGGCCGACCTCTTTGACGAGCAGAACGAGGCGGTGCTAATCCTGATGGCCCAGGCGATTGCCGCCGCCAAGCGCGCGGGCAAATATGTCGGCATCTGCGGTCAGGGGCCCAGCGACCACCCGGCCCTGGCGGCGTGGCTGATGGACCAGGGCATTGATTCAGTCAGCCTGAATCCTGATTCGGTGCTGGGCACCTGGCTGCACCTGGCTGGTGAGCAGACACCACAGGCGGCTTCTCCTCTGGCCTGACCGAACCAGCTGATCTCAAACACAAACAGCGCCGAGGGTGATCTCCCGGCGCTGTTTTTCATTGACTGTGAGTGGTTTTGGCCATTGTCCACAGCCTCTAGCGGGAGACTTCTCTCCTGCGCAACTCTAGCCCTCTTGCCCCAGGACACTTGGGAATCAAGCCCTGACTTCGGCGCTCAGGACAGGCTGGGCACCCGTGGGCTGCGGAACCGGCAGCCAAGCCAGAACTGCACCAGATGGTCCACCTGCGCCACGAACTCGGATAGGTTGGGGGCTTTAACCAGAAAGGCGGTGGCGTGCAGGTCGTAGGCGCGGTCCACGTCGTGCTGAGCGGTTGACCCTGACAGCATCACCACAGGCAAATGGGCCAGAGCTGGGTCGGCGCGCAGTTCGGCCAGAAAATCCAGGCCGCTCATGCCGTTCATATTAAGGTCCACCAGCACCATATCCGGGGGCAGCTGCGCCGGGTCGCGCAGCGCCAGCAACGCGGCCTCGGCGCCGCACTGGGTGGTCAGCTGCACCCTGGGGGCGTGATCATCAAAGACTTCCTGCGCCAGCAACAGATCGGCCGGCGCGTCATCTACCAGCAGAACAGACAGGGGGCGAGACACAGCACCGCCTATCCTGCCGCCCCAGCAGGTGGGGACGCCTTTAGGTTTTCCTGAATCTTGAGGGGGTGAGAAGGAATCTGGTTCTGACCTTGGTGAATTTCTAAAGAGACAGCTCGCCTGCGCGCTCCTCAGAATCCTATTGGCTGCTCCTCGCTCTGCCGGAATGAATCGTCTTTGCTAACGATGCCCTGAAAAACCTCTTCAGGACAGCCGGGGCACGCGCGACTGCTTGAAACGGCAATCGCGCCAGAACTGCACGAACTGGTCCACCTGCTCGACAAAGGCTGCAAACTGGCCGCGCTTGACCATGTAGGAGCTGGCAAACAGGTCATACGCCTGGTCAATGTCCTGCGAGCTGTCCGAAGTCGTGAGCATCACCACCGGCAGATGGCGCAGTTCTGTGTCGGCCCGAATAGCCCGCAACACCTCAAAACCGTTCATCTGGGGCATGTTGATGTCCAGAATGACCACGTCTGGCAGGGTGCGGCCTGGGTCACGCAAATGCTTCAGCGCCGACTCGCCGTCGCGGCAGGTAGACACGGACACCCACTCCTCATGCTCGGCAAACGCTTCCTGCGCCAGAAGGAGGTCTGCCGGGTTGTCGTCAATCAGAAGAAGGCAGAGACGATGAGACATGGCTTGATGATACGCAGTTTCTTTTCTCATCTTTCGAAAGTGCCAAAGTAGCAATTGACCAACAGTCAGCCAGCGGCTCTATTCTAGCAAAAGCGACGGCGTAGCAGCGCCCAGGCGTTTCAGGTCGGCCGAATGAGGCTCTGCCTGAGATGAGCCGCAGACAGGTCATATCCCTTTCGTTGACAAGTTGCGGAAAAACCAACGACTCCTATTTAGAACCCACCTTACCCACACCCTTCCAACTCTGCTCAGATCGAACTGCTGTGGCAAGCGGGAGCGGTGAACTGCTTCTCAGTGAAGGGTGCGCATGCCAGGAACTTCCAGCAGAAAAATGGGAATCGGGGCCTGCGCAGTTTCACCCCAGGCGCCCTGAAAGGTGTAATGGCCGCTCATGTGCCCAGGCGTGACCTCCAAGGTCACGAACGAATCGTAGACAAACACACCGCCCGGCGGCAGCACCGGCTGCTCGCCCACCACACCGTCGCCGTCCACGCTGGTGGCCTGTCCCCGTCCATCCACGATGTCCCAGTGACGCGACAGCAGCTTCCAGGTCTGGTCACTGCGATTTTCGATGCGGATGACATAGCTGAACAGCTGACGCTCAGGGGTGCTGTGGGCCGCCAGATGCTGGGCCTCGACCTGAACAGCGATATCGGGGGAAACGGGCAGGGTCATGGGCCTCAGCATATGGGGGGGAGGCCAGGCGGGCGGCAGAGCTAAAGGGCGCATTTGCCCTTCAAGCACACCGAGCAGCGCGAAAAGCCCAAGCAGGACGGCAAGCCCAGAAACCTCCCAGCGCCGTACCGGAACCTCGCAATGTCAGCCTCGGTGCACTTACACTTGCGGGCGTGACGCAAATCAACCGTGAGTTTCTGTTTCGGCTGCTGGACGTGGCCGCCCCCAGCGGCCTGGAGCGCCGCGCCGCTGACGTGTGGCTGGAAGAAGCCGCCTCCTTTGCCCGCACCGCTGAGGACCACTACGGCAACGCCTACGCCGAGCTTGGCCCCGAAGATGGCCCGGCCATCGCCCTGATGGGCCACCTGGACGAGATTGGTCTGATCGTCTCTCATGTAGGGGACGAGGGCTTCTTAAGCGTGCTGCCTGTGGGCGGCTGGGACCCGCAGGTGCTCGTAGGCCAGCGCATCCGCCTGCTGGCGCCCGGCGGCGACCTGATCGGCGTGGTGGGCAAAAAGGCCATTCACGTTATGGAAGCCGAGGAACGCACCAAGGCCAGCAAGATCGAGGACCTGTGGATTGACGTCGGCCTGGACGCCGATGAGGTGAAAGAGCAGGTGCCCGTGGGAACCTACGGCGTGCTGGAACAGGGACCGCTGATGGTCGGCACCAAGGTTGTGGGCCGCGCACTGGACAACCGGGTGGGGGCGTTTATCGTGCTTGAAGCCCTGCGGGCGCTGAAAGACAAGGAACTGCCCTACCGCGTCGTCGCCGTCGGCACCAGCCAGGAAGAGATTGGGGTGTTTGGCGCACAGGTCAGCGGCTACAAACTTGACCCTGTGGCGGGCGTGGCCGTGGACGTGACCCACGAAACCAAGCAGCCGGGCGTCAGCGAGAAGAAGTACGGCGTGGCGCCCTTTGGCTCGGGGGCCAACCTGACCGTGGGGCCGATGGTCAGCCCGGTGGTGCTGCGCCAGATGACCGTGGCGGCGCAGGAGGCCGGCGTTCCCTTTACCCTCAGCGCGGCAGGACGCTTTTCGGGAACCGACGCCGACGCCCTGACCTTGGCCCGCGCCGGGGTGCCCACGGCCGTGGTCAGCATTCCCAACCGCTACATGCATTCGCCCAGCGAAATGGTGGACGAGCGCGATGTTCAGGCGTGCATTGACATTCTGGTGGCGTGGCTGGAGCGCCTGCCAGGCGAGGTGGATTTTACCCGCAAAGGGTAAGCAGAGAGGACCAAGCAAGAGGTGGACTGGGCCGCTCAGGCACCCCAGTTCCACCTCTTTCCAGTAATCTCACAGCGGCTGCCAGTTCCATTGAGGGGCCATCAACGCCCCTCCACTCTCACCACTGTCTCTGACGGACACTTACTGTGTTCGCCTCAGCGTGGTTGAGGAGCATACCTCTCAACCACGCTGAGGTCTGCGATCAGTCAATACACAGGCCAGTGGCAGAGCGGCGCACCCAGCGGCTCCCTGTCACGCCGTCTGCCTCTCCCCCACCCCTGGCCGGACGTCCAGTACGGTGTCGGGCACCCCGGCCAGCGCTTCACGCACCACAGCCAACCCTGCGCCCGGCTTGTACCCCTGTTCGGAGAGGGTCCGTTTCCAGTGTCGGGCCCCCGGCTGACCAGTAAACAGCCCCAGAGTGTGCTTCATCATCCTGGGCAGCGGCTGGCCCTGTTCAAGCTGCTCTGCGACATACGGCAAGTAGGCTTCGATGGCCTCACGGCGCGTGACAGGTTGGGTTTCTTCTCCGAAGAGCCACTGATCGGCCAGCGCCAGCAGGTACGGGTCCTGATACGCCGCGCGGCCGATCATCACGCCGTCGGCCCAGCCCAGGGCCGCTTGCGCAGCGTCCAGACTCAGGACGCCACCGTTCAGGATGATCGTCAGGTGGGGAAAGTCCGCCTTGAGTTGCTGCACGACCTCATACCGTAGCGGCGGAATCTCGCGGTTTTCCTTGGGGGACAGTCCCGAGAGCCACGCCTTGCGCGCGTGGACAATAAAGGTCTGGCAGCCTGCAGCCTCAACCGTCCGCACAAAGCGGGTCAGATGCTCGTAGCTGTCCAGGTCGTCAATGCCAATGCGGTGCTTGACCGTCACCGGCAGGGAGGTCGCGCCCCGCATGGCCTCCACCGCGCGGGCCACCACGTCGGGCGTGCCCATCAGGCAGGCACCGAACGAGCCATTCTGCACCCGGTCGCTGGGGCAGCCGCAGTTCAGGTTCACCTCGTCGTAGCCCCAGTCCTGCGCGGTGCGGGCGCACTCGGCCAGCGCGGCCGCGTCGCTGCCGCCCAGTTGCAGGGCCACAGGATGCTCGGTGGGCGAAAAGCCCAGGTGCCGCTCGCGGTCGCCGTGCAGCAGGGCGCCCGTCGTGACCATCTCGGTATACAGCAGCGTGCGCCGGGTCAGGGTCCGGTGAAACACCCGGCAGTGCCGGTCGGTCCAGTCCATCATGGGCGCGACCGACAGGGTGTGAAGGGGGCGGGCGGAGGCAGTCATCAGCCCGTCAGTGTAAGGGAAAGCCCCCGGCGTCAAAGGTGCCAGGGGCCAGAAAGAACCGAACTTACTGCCGGGTATCGTCGTCGGGGGCCGTGCCAAAAGTGGTGCCGGTGTCTGGCACGTGCGTATCGGCCTCATCCTGCATGTCCGTGACGTGGCTGCCGCCCACCGAGGTCTCTGTCAGACCGGTTTCTGAGTCGTCGGTGTACCCGCTGCGGTCACTCATACCGTTGCCGGCGTCGGCGGGCAGACCCCCCTGTGTTTTCTGATCGTCCATGCGGCACTGTGGCGCGGGGAAAGTGAGGGGTGGTGAGTGGAGCGTAGAGGAAAGCTTGTCACCGCGCCCCATCTGCCCTGTTCCGTTTACGCCACCAGCGGGTGCAGGTCGCCCACGCTGACCAGTGCCAGCCAGTGCAGGGCGCGGCTGGCCGAGACGTACAGCAGGCGGCGTTCGTACTCGGTGCTCTCGTCGTAGGTCTCGGCGTTGGCACTGGCCACGATAGCCGCGCTGAATTCCAGGCCCTTGGCCAGATTGACCGGCAGGATGACCAGGCCACCCCGGAAGCGGTGTTCCTGGGTGGTGATGGGCTGGGCGTCGGTGTCGAACTCGCGCAGGGCCTCGGCCAGGCGGTCAGCGTCTACCCCCCGGCGCGTGACGATAGCAATGTTCGTGTGCCCTGCCTGCTGCGCGTCCTTGACGGCCTGGGCCAGGAGGGGCAGTTCGCCGTGCGGGCTGCCCGCTGGGGCCGTGTACCGCTGCACTTCGGCCCCGTCGCGGTCCACGCCCTGCACCGCTGCGGCGCGGTTGTAGGTGGCGGCAATGCGCGCGCCCAGGTCCGTAATCTGGCGGGTGGAGCGGTAGGTGCGGCCCAGCGTCCGAACCTCAGCGCCGGGCAACTGCGCCTGCACCGCTTCCCAGGAACTGGGGCCTTTGTAGCCGTGCATCCCCTGGTTCAGGTCGCCCAGCGCCGTGATGTGGCCGGGGCGGGTGGCGCGGCCCAGCAGCGCGTACAGCAGTGGCGAATAGTCCTGCGCCTCATCCAGCACCACATGGTCAAAGACTTCTAAGGTGCGCCCATCCAGGCGGCCAATCCCACCCGTGAAGGCCTGCACCGCCAGCATCAGCGGCAGTTCGGTGACGTCGGCGTGGGCGCGGCGCGGGGTGGGAATGCCGCTCAGGGGGTCGGTGCCCAGCAGGGCCATCTCGCGCTCGGTCAGCAGGCCACTCGCCGCCAGCGACTCAGGACTGCCCAGCAGGCGCCGGGCCTCGGTGATCGGCGTGGTGGAGGCAAAGATGCGGCCCAGCAGGCTGGTCAGTGGCGTCGACAGCTGGCGCAGCACGCTGGCCTCCTCGGCCTCGGTGGGGCGCAGGCGCGACAGGGCCTCGGCCTCTATGGCGCGGCGCATGCCTGTGCGGTAGCCCTCCAGGGGGTCGGCGGCGAAGACGTCGCGCAACATGGCGGCCAGATCAGCCTCTTCCAGGGTAAACGGCTGAGGCTCACGGCCCCGCAGCTCCACGACTTCACTCAGGCGCTGGCCCCGCAGGGCGACATTGAACCTGTTCCAGAGGTGGGTGCGGACCACATCCAGCATGCGGGCATCACCCAGCAGCTTGGCCTTGCGCCAGGCCAGGGCGCGGCGGGTATTGTCACGGTCGGTCAGCAGCAGACTCAGGGTACGGTCGGTGACCTCCAGCTTTTCCAGGCCCAGCAGCCCGGTGGCCCAGGCCTCGGGGGTGGTCACGACGACGCGCTCAATCCCCAGTTCAGGCAGGATACGCGCGGCGTAGGTCGCCAGGACCCGGTTGGGCATCAGGACCATGCAG
This sequence comes from Deinococcus betulae, assembly GCF_020166395.1. Classification (NCBI taxonomy): domain Bacteria; kingdom Thermotogati; phylum Deinococcota; class Deinococci; order Deinococcales; family Deinococcaceae; genus Deinococcus; species Deinococcus betulae. Next base: position 483,787 of record NZ_JAIQXU010000001.1, read on the forward strand.
GCCTCGGGGCGGGCGCGGTGAGGGCCCCGGTCCGCGTTCGTCATCCAGGCCAGGCGGTGAAAGCCGATGGTGGTTTTACCGGAACCCGCCGCCCCCTGAATAATGACGGGCACACCGGCTGGGGCGCGCATCGCCTCGTTTTGCTCGGGTTGCAGGGTTTCAACCACGTCACGCATGCCGGCCGTGCTGCCTTCTTGCAAGCGGCGCAGCAGCACTTCTTCTCGTCCGCCCGTGTCTCCGCCCTGCTCGTCGTCATACAGGTCAGTGACGCGCAGCAGCGCCTTGGCGTGAATGTCCAGCTGTCGGCGCCGCTTGATGACCCCGGCGCTGCCCCTCCGCGGCGTCCAGCCCAGCGCCTGCGAGTAAAACAGGCTGCCGACCTCGCTGTCCCAGCTGACCACCGAATAGGGCCCCTTCACGTCACGGAAGCCGTGTTTGCCGATATAGAGGGTCTGTTCGCGCCCAGCCACCCGCACCTTCAGGCTGCCAAAGTACGGCTGATGCACATGCGGCGAGAGCATGGCGGCAAATTCCTCGGCCTGGTCGCCCAGGATGATGCTGGTTTCCAGGTCGGCGCCCATCTGACGGTCGCGGTCTTCCCAGAATTCAATCTGGCGCAGCATGGCGCCGACAGTTGAGGAGAGGTGCTGAGTTTCAAGTTCAAAATCCGGGTGGGTTTCCGGACGTGATTCCGCAACAGGCATAACGTACAGAATACGGGAGGTTGGGGAAATTTGAGGCGCCGCCTGGAAGGGGTATCAAACAAGCGAGGCGGCCAGTACGGACCGCCCCACCCCAAGCGCAGGAGTTACTTGGTGGCTTTTGTCTCGCTGGTTGCGACCGTGATGTAGGCCCGCTGGGGCTTCTTGTCTACCATAAAGGACAGGCGGACATAGGCCAGGTCGCCGGACAGCATCTCTTTGAGTTCACGGCTCATTTCACTGTCGCGCAGCCAGTCGGCGGCTTCCGGGCTGAGTGATTCAGGTGTGTAACTGGCGTCCACACTGACCTTGTAGGTCAGGCGAAATTGTTCGCTGTAACGGACGTTGACCGAGTCGCCCACCACTTTGGTGTTGTTCACGATTCGCCCGATTTCCGCTTTGATCAGGACCACGCTGATGCCCTTGGGGGCGTCAACAGCGGTCAGCTTGAGCCAGGACGCATCACGGTAAGCGTTGGGGACTTTGTCGTTCGGGCCGCGTACCGCATTGAAATTGAGATCGATCCCGTCAAAGTAGGTGTCCAGTTCGTTGTCATCCTCGAAGATGCTGCGGCTGTAAGGCACTTGCACAAACATCGTCCGGCCGGGCTGCACCTTGACGGGGCTCAGTGCATCGGTCTGTTCCAGAGGAAAATCAAATTGCTCGCCGCGCTGAATCGCCGTGCAGGCACTCAGGCTGAGGGCAAGAAGGGAAGCGGCCAAAAGGGTCGTTTTCTGCATAGCGTGCGCAGGTTAACAGAGTTCATGCCACGCTCATGCCACACATGTGGCGGAGGTGCGCCTCAGCCAGAGGGCCTAATGTGCCTAGACTTGACCCCCTCCCCCCTGCTGCCGCAGACTTGGGAAGCGTTGAGCCGCAGGAGTAACGCGAAAGGCCCCCAACGAGCGAGCCTGAGACGGTGAGAGTCAGGCAGGGCGAGGCGCGCGTGAAAGGCAGCGGGGAGCACCACAACACAAAAGTGCCGGCCTGACCACAGACAGTGGTGACCGGAACTGGGGTGGAACCGCGCGGCCTGAGCTGCGTCCCCAGACGAGCGAGGAAAGCGCCCGCCGTCTGGGGACCTTCTTGTTGCTCACAGGAGACCGCACATGCCCGCAACATCCATGGAAGAACTCGTCAGCTTGTGTAAGCGCCGGGGCTTTATTTTTCAGGGGTCCGAGATTTACGGCGGCCTGCAGGGCTTCTACGACTACGGCCCCCTGGGCGTCGAGCTGAAAAACAACATCAAGGCCGCGTGGTGGCGTTCTAACGTCTACGAGCGCGACGACATGGAAGGCCTGGACGCCAGCATCATCATGCACCGGCAGGTCCTGCGCCACAGCGGCCACGAAGCCACCTTCAGTGACCCGATGGTGGACAACAAGAAGACCAACAAGCGCTACCGCCTGGACCATCTGGTGAAAGACCAAAAGGCCGATGTGGTGGCGAAAGTAGCTGAGGGCATCGGCGCGGACGCCAGCAACTTTCCGGCGGTGATCGCGGCGCTGAACGCCAACCCCTCGCAGGCCAGCGAAGCCCTGCGGGCGGCGGGCGTGCGTGACCCCTTTTCCGGCGAGGTGGGCGAGTGGACCGAACCCAAGCCCTTTAACATGATGTTCAAGACGACCATCGGGCCAGTGGCCGATGACGACTCTTACGGCTATCTGCGCCCAGAAACGGCCCAGGGCATCTTTACCAACTTCAAGAACGTCGTGGATTCCACCAGCCGCCGCCTGCCCTTTGGCATCGCGCAGATCGGCAAGGCCTTTCGCAACGAGATCACGCCGCGCAACTTCATCTTCCGCGTGCGCGAGCTGGAGCAAATGGAAATCGAGTTCTTCTGTGCTCCGGGGACGGATGAAGAGTGGCACCAGCACTGGCTGGACCGGCGCCTGGCCTGGTGGGAAGCGCAGGGCGTGCCGCGCAGCAAAATTGAGATTCTGGATGTCCCCAAAGAGGATCTGGCGCACTACTCCAAGCGCACCTACGACCTGATGTACGACTACCCCACGCTGGGCCATGAGGAAATTGAAGGCATTGCCAACCGCAGCGACTACGACCTGGGCAGCCACACCAAAAACCAGGCCGAGCTGGGGCTGGTGGCCAGGGTTGAGGAAAACCTCGACAGTGTCGCCAAATTGACCATTCCTCACCCAGAGACGAATAAGCCAGTGGTGCCGTTCGTGATTGAGCCCAGTGCTGGGGTGGACCGCGCCCTGCTGGCGGTGCTGAGCGAGGCATTTACCAAAGAGACGCTGGACAACGGCAACGAGCGCATCGTGCTGAAGCTGAAACCCCACCTGGCGCCCATCAAGGTGGCGGTCATTCCGCTGGCCCGCAACAAACCCGAGCTGGTGGACCTGGCCCGCCGTATCAAGAGCGAGTTGCAGGGGCTGGGCTTGGGCCGCATCCTGCTGGAAGACAGCGGCAATATCGGCAAGGCGTACCGCCGCCACGACGAGGTGGGCACGCCCTACTGCGTCACCGTGGACTTTGACACGGTGGGCAAGGGTGAAGACGCGGCCCTGACCGACACCGTGACCGTGCGCGACCGCGACACCCTGGCCCAGGAACGGGTGAAGATCAGCGACCTCAGCGCCCACCTGCAAGGCAAACTGCGGTGAGTCTGCCCGAGGAGAGGTTTCTGCCGGTCCTGCGCAGTCTGGAACTGGCGGTGCTGGGCGTGTACGGCGAACACCCCGACCTGACCGACGCCCAGGTCGACAGCGCCTACGAGGAACTGGCGCGGCGCTACCGGGCCGAGGCCACCAACTTTCCTTTCAAGCCAGGCAAGCTCGACGGCCTGCGCGCCGAGGTTCACGACGCCGCGCTGCGCAACTTGACCCTGATGCTCGACCATCTGGGCGAGGCTGGCCGCCCAGGTGCCGAGGACCTGCGCCAGTGCCTGAACCGGCTGCGGGCCAGCGTCCGGCTCTGGACCCGCGAGGCTGGGCGGCAGGGTTACCTGAAGTTTCTTGACCGCGAATTGAACGGTGAGGTTCTAGACGACGACGACGAGGCTCACTGACCCCCTCGGCCCCCGCCAGAAGCGGGGGTTCTTCGTTGTGAAATCCAGTAGCTCCATCCATGGTTTAGCGGCGCTGTCCCTCTAGAAGCCTGAGAGGAACACCACACCAAAGCCAAGCCTGACGCTGTCAATGCGGCAAATAGCGGTTTTGGTGCAGACGCGCAGCCCTACAGATCCACTCGGTCTAGAGCCACCTGGGCATGATTCCAGGTGGCTCTGAATGCTGGTCTCTCGTTATGCCTCTCTGGATCTCCAGGAACGGCCAGTCTCCTTGCCTTTCTGAACGCTTCTTCATCCAAGTGAAGAAAGGTTGTCAGCTCCTGACACCTGTTAATCACGCGTGTATCACGGCCAGTTGGTTCCAGAACGCCACAGTAGGAAGCACAAGGAGGAGACATGACAGGCAACAAGAACAGCACAGCCACGACCCCCAGAAGGCGCGGATTTGCAAGCATGGACCCGGACCGGCAGCGCACCATTGCCGCCGCAGGAGGCCGCGCGGCCCACGCAAGCGGCAACGCCCACCGCTTCACCAGCGAAGAAGCGCGCGCCGCTGGCCGCAAGGGTGGTCAGGCCTCGCCCCGCACTGGGGTGAGGCGCTAAAAGGGCACAGGCATAAACTACTGACCTTGCCTGTACCACTCCCCAGGGGAGGCGTCCACCCTGTTCAAAACGGACGCGCGAGCGGGTTGGGCGGTTCAAACCCGGCCACCTGTACCTGTCAGGGCGTCAAGATGATGCCCTGATCCAATTTTTACCCTTTGGGGTCAGCAACAAAAGACGATTTTTCCCGGACCAGACATTCCCGTAAGTTTTCTTGGCACACCTCAGAGCCTTTGAGGAATACCCACGCAAAGCGCTGAAACGAGTAAAACGACTCTCTACCAAGAGACAGCATTTGCAGTGAAAGTATTGGTGGCGCTCTCCTGACCGCAGTGCAGCGGAAGCCCGCTGTTTGTGGCCCCCATTCCCAGCGTCCTGCCGCGTTCGCCCCGCCGCAGCCCCGCCCGAGGCCCTCATGGTGTTGCCGTCTCTTTCTCCCCGCGTCTATCTTCAGCGCCACCTGTATACCCTCCTGGCCCCGCTGCCCTTTCTGACCCTGCTGCTGGGCGCACTAGAAGGCACCCACAACAATGTCCCCCATGCCCTGACCTTTCTGGCGCTGCTGGGTCTTGCTGCTACCTTTAATGGACGTCGCCAGGGCCTGGGCACAGTGTTTTTTCTGCTCGGCATGCCCCTGTGGCTGCTGTGGTTTATCGGCTCACCCGGCTTTGGCGGCACCTTCCTGAACTCTGTGACCGGGTACGGCACCGTGCTGATTCTGACAGCGGTGGCCAGCGCCCTCTGGTTCCCGGCGCGCGGGGTGGCCCTGTTCGTGGCGTACAGCACGCTGGCCGGCGGCGTGGGCTTGTCGCTCACACCTTTTGGCTGGCTGGGCCTGTCATGGTTTGTGGCGGTCGCCCTGCTGGTGGGCGGCACCCTGACCTGGCTGCTGGGCTGCACCGACCAGATGGTGGCGCAACTGGGTCAGGCGGCGCGGGCCGACGCCCTGACGGGTCTGGGCAACCGGCGCGCCTTTGAAGAAACCTTGCAGGCGCTGTGGACCAGCCACGCCAGTCGGCTGGCCCTGGCCATCATTGACGTGGACGGCCTGAAACTGGTGAACGATGAACAGGGCCACGGGGCCGGCGACGAGGTGCTGCGGCTGTTCGCCCAGGCGCTGCTGCTATGCGTACCGGCGGCGCACAGCCTGTTCCGCATTGGCGGGGACGAATACGTGGTCTTGAGCCTGACGGGCGACGCCGCCCTGCTGCGCGCCGAGCTTGTGGCTGCTGCCGAACAGATAGGACGCCGGGTGCCTGGGGTCGGAGCCAGTGTGGGCCTGGCCTGCGGTCACGAGTGCGCGGGGCCAGAAGGGCTGCTGCGCCTGGCCGATGAGCGTATGTACCGCCAGAAACGTCTCAAGAAGACGGCCCGGCCACGCCGGGACAGGCCAGGCGCCGTGGGCGGCCCTCTGCCGGACCCAGCGGTGCTCAAACCCACCGTGGTCAAGCTATAACCGATTAAGCAGGAGAGGTGCGAAGTTCGGCGCTCAACAGTGTCCACAGCGTTGAAGGAACTGCCTGCGGTGCCAGGTGCCCTGTCATGACCAGATGGGCCAGCCCATGCACGGCCCCCCACAGACCCTGCGCCAGGTCCTCGGGGTGGGCCGTCAACAGCTCACCGCTCGCCTGGGCCTCGGCCAGGATGTGGCCCAGCAGCGCCTGATTGCGTTTGATCAGCGGGGCCAGCGGCGAGACGCCTGGGCCTGGGGGACACACCTGGGGATCAAAGATGAGGGTAAAGGCGTGGGGGTGCCGGGCGGCGTAGCCCACGTAAGCTTCGCCCAGCGCAACCAACTGTTGTAGGGGCGTGCCCTGTGCGGCGACCGCCTGCGCCTGCGCCGTCACGAACTCGGTCATGCACACCTCGCCCAGGGCCAGCAGCAGAGCGTGGCGGTCGCTGAAGTGGTGATACGGCGCGGCGTGGCTGACTCCGGCGTGCCGGGCCACCTCCCGCAGGCTCAGCTCGGCTGCCGGCCGCTCCTCCAGCAGGGCGCGGGCGGCTGTCAGCAAGGTGTCGCGCAGCAGGCCGTGATGATAGGGCCGGGCCGATTCACGCGAACTTGACATTGTCAATATGATGCCGCACGCTGAGACCAACTCAAACTTGACACTGTCAAGATTTTTCAAGGGCCGTGTCTGCGGCCTGGAGGCCTTATGTCAACCCTGGTCATCAACGCCCACCCCAACCCCGAGAGTTTTTGCCGCGCCCTGGCGGAAAGCTACGCTGAGGGTGCTGGTGGCGCTGGTGCGGTGGGCCTCCTGCATCTGGCCGACCTGCACTTTGACCCTGTTCTGCACCGTGGCTACCAGGGCGCGCAGCCGCTGGAGCCGGACTTGGTTCGGGCGCAGGCCCTCGTGCAGGCCAGTACGCACCTGTGCGTGGTCTATCCCGTCTGGTGGGGCGCGCCCCCCGCACTGCTCAAGAGCTTTGTAGAGCGAACTTTCTTACCGGGGTTTGCCTTCCAGTACCGGGGCCGGGCCCTGCCGGACCAGTTGCTGCGGGGCCGCAGCGCCCGCCTGCTGGTGACCAGCGACTCACCGGCCTGGTATCTCCAGCTGACCGGGGACAGCGCCGTGCGCAGCGTCAAGACCCACACCCTGGGTTTCAGCGGATTCCGGCCTGTGCGGACCACGCGCTTTGGACCCATACGGACCAGCACGCCGGCCCAGCGCGAACGCTGGCTGCGACAGGCCGCCCAATTAGCCGCGCAGGATCAGCGCAGCAGGGGCGTCAGCCAGGCGCCAATCCAGCGCGCCACCTGATCGCCCCGCGCTGTGGTGATGTCCAGGTGCGCGGCCCCTCCCAGCGTGTGGGTGGTCAGTACCGCTTTGGTAGTGTGGGCGTAGTCACGGAACATAGTTTCGGTGGTCACCCCCTGCTCGGCGGCGATGCCCAGCACCGGCAGATTCAGCGCCGCCATGTGCCATACCGGCAGCGTCTTTTCAAAGGGGGTCCCGCGCGTGCCCGTGCGGGCAGCGGCCAGATCCAGGCTCAGGCGGTTGGGAAAATACCACTCGGCGTAGTCGGTCTGCGGCGTGATGTAGCGGCGCACAAAATCGGCGGCGTCGGTGGGCGCGGCCGGGTCGGACTGCCAGCCCACCGGCTGCCGGGGGTCCTGGGGCCCCGCAATCCAGTGGCTGTCGCGGCCACCCAGGGCCAGGGTCGGCAGGTTGGTGGCCTCGGTGGCGTTGGTGGCCTTGCCGGTCTTGAGGGTCATGAAGGGCAGCAGAGCGTACCGCTGCTCTAACTGGCTCAGGGCGGCGGCCAGGTTGGTGGCGCGGTAGGGGGTCAGGCCGCCGGCCGGCGCCGCGCCTGCCGGATTCAGGGCCGCCAGCCGGGCCTGCGCGGCGCCCCGGCTGGCCAGGCGCGGGCTAAAAAACACCGCGTCCACATACGGCGAGCGCGCCAGCCCCTTCAGACCCGGCAGCGGTCCAATAGGATTGGCGCCGCCCTGCTGGTAGGCGTCGGCAGTCATGGCCTTGCCGCTCATGAGGCCAGGGAGGCCGTCGAGCATAACCAGGCCGCGCACATCCCGCGCACCGGGCACGCCGCCAAAGTCGTAGGCCGCGTAGGTGCCTGCCAGCGTGCCCCCCATCGAGTGCCCACCCAGAAACACATTGGAGGTCAGCGCCCGCGCGGCCTGCACAGCGGCGCGCCAGTCTTTCAGGGTCACGTCCAGACCCCAGTGCTGCATATAGGCCACGGTACCGGGCGCGCGCACAGGCAGGCCTTCTTTGACCAACTGTGCCAGCCTGTCCGGCGTGGCTTTCAGAATGGCGGCGTGGTCCTCCAGCAGGTTGGCGCGGCGGTCCACGGCCCACACCGCCACCCCAGGATTCAGGGCCACGATTTGCCGGGCCAGGCGGTCAAAACTACCCGCTCCCCCCAGAAACCCTGGCATCAGCAGCAGCACCGCACGGGGCCGGACTGGCCCGTAGCGCACCGTGATGCTGGCGTTGAGGGAGGTGGGAGTCTCAGGGGCGACGGCGCCCGGCTGAACCACACGGGTGACGGGGACGGCGCTCAGCGTGGCCTCACTGGGAGCGGCACTGGCCTGGGCCATCACAAGGCTGAGAAAGAGAGGGAACACGCGGCGCATGGCCCATGCTCGGTCGGTGGGACCCAGACATAGGTGCGCCGCGTTGCACTCGGGCTTATGGGTTTGCCCAGCTGTTCTTCATGCCCAGCTCTCAGGCCAGTTGCAGGTCGAGCTGACGGTTGCGCTCGTCCACATGCACCACGCGCGGCTCCAGGCGGCGCGCTTCGTCTTCAGTAAAGTTGCCGTAGGCCGCAATAATCACCAGGTCACCGGGCCGCATCAGGTGGGCGGCGGCGCCGTTAATGCCAATCACGCCGCTGCCGCGCGGCCCACTGAGGGCATAGGTGCTCAGGCGGTTGCCGTTGGTGATGTTGTAGATGTCCACGCGCTCGTTGACCAGAATATCCGCCGCGTCCAGCAAGTCCTGGTCAATCGTCACGCTGCCGACGTAATCCAGATCGGCCTGCGTCACAGTGGCGCGGTGAATTTTGGCCCTGAACATGATGCGTTCCACAAGCGGGCATTGTACGCGCTCGGGGCCGGCAAAAGGAAAGCGGGGCCACGAGGCGGGAGGGGATGTACAGGAAGGAAGTGGGACGTGGGTTGTAGGGAGTAGGAAAACCCTGGTGGCTGAGTACGTTCATGGCTTATGCGTATCAGCCGTTTGAGACCGATGCGCTGAAGGCTATGACTGGTAGTCCACCAAGTTGGTCACGGCCTCTCCCAGAAGCGCGAGCAAGACCATTTTTTGAGCCCCTTCCCCGCAAGGGGAACTGGGACAGCTCGCACCGCGAGAGGTTGGGCAGGGATGGCGTCCTACGCAATTTCCTCGTCACGCTCCGCCACAAAGGACGGATACTCGGACATTGAACTTGCACAGCGCCCGATGCTCCTTGCATCCGGCGCCTTTCGGGACGCTACGAAAATGGACGACAGTGCATCCGACATCTGCTCTGGCCCTCTTTGTCCCTGACCAGAGGCCGCGCGCCGCCTATCTCCCTCGCTAATTCGCTTCTGGCAGCGTACCGTCCACGAATACCGTCTTCTGGTCGGTGTAATGCACCTGACCAGCCGGAGCGCCCCTGGGACGCCACACATGCTTGATGCGGGTGTAGTCCACGGGCACGTTGCTGCTGCCGCGCGCCTTGGAATGGGCCGCCGCCAGCCGCGCGGCATAGAGGATGTCGGGAAGGTCCAGGTCGCGCCCCCCCGACCGCACGAGGACGTGGCTCCCTGGATACCCCTGGGCATGAAACCAGTGGTCGGTGCTGCGGCCCAGCCGGTGCGTCAGGACAGCGTTCTCCTTGTTGTTGCGGCCCACCAGGGCTTCATGGCCACTGGGGGTGGTAAAGCGCGCGCCGTAAGGACTCTTCTCTGGGCGCTCGCTCACCAGCTGGGCCGACAGGGCCTCCAGGGCGTCCAGTTCGGCGGTGTCCAGGTCGCGCAGGCGCGCCTCGGCGTCGGCGAGGTCAGCGCGCAGGGGGGCTTCGCGCTCAGCAAGGCGGAGATAGACCTCCTCGCGGCGGCGGGCGCGGGTGTAGCGCTTCTCAGCGTTCTGCACGGCGCTCAGGCTCGGCTCCAGGCTCAGGGGCTGCTCGCCGCTGCCGTCAAAGGCAGGCAGGAGGGCGCTGGCTGCACCTCCAGGCACAGTTTGCGCGTACGCCATCAGCAGGTCGGCCTCGGCACGGTCGCGCACGGCGTCATCCAGGCCCGTTTCGGCGCGGGTCACGTCCGAGAGCTGGTTGCGCAGCAGCGTCAGGCGTTTTTCCAGTGGCTCGCGCAGGGCCTTTCGCAACGCCGCCGCTTTTTCACCACGCGCCGCCTCACGCGCGCCCCCCTGCAGCGTCCCTTCACTCACCGTTGGGTCGCGGACCACACTCTGCACGGCGGCCAGCACCTCTGGCCAGCGCTCAGCCGGCGCCTCATCGGCCCGTAGCCCCGCGCGCCGCAGCAGCTCGGCGCCCAGAAGAGGCCCCAGGCCGTCAAGGTGTTCGCGCCAGCGCCCCACGGGGACCCCCGCCAGCGCCTGGGCCTCTTCTGGGCCGAGAGTGCGGGGGTCCAGCTTGTTGTAGGGCGGCGGCGGCGTGTACACGCCCCCCGTGCGAATGGTGCGGAACCGGTTGCGACTGCCCGTAATCTCGCGGGCGGCCATCACGATGCGGCCCGCAAAGCCCTCGCCCTGATCCAGCACCAGCAGGTTGGCGTTGCGGCCCGTCACCTCAAACAGCAGCCGGGTGGGCGCCTGGTCCACAAAACCGGTTTCGCCGGCAAAGTGCAGGGCAATCACCCGGTCGAGTTTCAGCTGCTCGGCACGCAGCAGGTCGCCGCGCACCCGCGCCGTCAGAAAGCGCTGAAAAGGATTGTGGGCCTCACCGCGCAGCCGCTCCCGCGACAGGAACACCACGGGCGTGGGCGGCCGGTAACTGAGGACCAGATTGCTGCGGCCGTTCAGACCAGGCCCGTCCAGCAGCAGCGCGGCGGTGGTTTCATCCGGGAAAGCCCAGCCCAGGGTGCGCAGGGGCAGCAGGGGCTCCAGCTCGGCCAGCACCCGCGCGAGCATCAGACCTTCCATAGCAGGCCTCCGGGGGGAACGGGCGAACACATGCGGGGCATGCTAGCAGCGGCGGGGGGCCAGTGCCCTCCAGCAAATGGCCGAGGGCGCGGGAGACTCCCGCGCCCTCGGCCACCTAAATGCTTTACCAGAAGTTGCCGAGGCGGAAGTAGAACTTGCCCTGACCTGTCTGGGGGCTGAAGCCGTAGTCAAAGCGCAGGCTGGGCAGCAGGGTGCCGCCGATGCCCAGGTTCAGCTGCACGCCGGCCCCGATGCCGTACTTGAGGCTGGGGTCGGGGTTGGCCGCCGTCCCCCAGGCCGTGCCGGCGTCGGCAAACAGCACGCCGTACAGGCCCTGGGCAATGCCCGCTTTCAGGCCGAAGTCGTAACGGTATTCAGCGCTGGCGGTCGCGTAGTTGGGGCCGAACAGCTCGCTGTCGTTCAGGCCGCGGATGTGGCGGGCCGGGTTGGCCGAGCCGCCGCCGCCCACGCCGTAGCCAGTGCCCAGCGGCGCGGTGTCCAGGCCCAGCGTCGTGCCCGCGTTCGCCCGCACGGCAAAGACCTGCTGCTTGGTGGTCACACCGAGCGATTTTTCGAGGTCTCGCCCGAAGCCGAAGTAGGTGCTGGCGCCGCCCTCAATCTCGGTCCAGCGTACACTGACATTGTTCTGCGTGCCGAACTTATAGCGCGCGCCCAGGTCCGCCTTGATGCCCCGGCCAGGAAATTCGCCGTTGTCGGTCGAGTTGTAGCTGAGGCCGGCCGTAATGCCCGTAATCAGCGAGTTGGTGGGCAGCAGCGCCCTGGCGTCCGCCTCACTGAAGGTGCGGGTCTGGGTCGCGCCATTGGCGTCCGTATAGGTCACCGTGTTCTTGTCACTGGACTGCAAGGCCTCCAGGTAATACACGTTGTAGCCGACGCCGACGCCCACATTGGCGTACAGGTTGCGGGCGAGGCTGCGGCCTGCGTTCACGCTGAAGCTGGTCGTGCGGGTGGTGTAATCCCAGCCAGTGTCGGTGCTGCCAGGGGTGTCGCCCGCCTTGCTCACCAGAGGCTGATTGCCCGTCACGTTCGATCCGGCCGCCGCCGACACCGAGGTCGGCACCCGGCGGAAGTCGAGGAAGTCGATATCCAGCCAGGGAATCGTGTAGGCCACGTTGCCCACCAGATTCTGCCCGGCCTCGTTCTGCTGGCCCCCCAGGGTCGCGGTGAAGTTGTGACCCAGGCCAAAGACATTGTTGTTCGTGTAGCCAGCGTCGCCACCAAAGCCGCCCGCAAACGAGTCGTAGGTCAGGCCAAGCGTCACCGGAATGCCACTGGTCGTCTCGGCCAGGCCCACCACGTAGGTGATGCTCTCGGGGTTGGCCGGGTCGCTGCGTACCTGCTCGGTCACCACGCGCACGAAGCCCAGACGGGCGATGCGGCCCAGGGCAGCGTTCAGCTCATTGCGGTTAAAGGCCCGGCCCGCTTCGGGCAGTTCGCGCAGAATCACCCGGTCCTTGGTCTTGTGGTTGCCCTGCCACTGCAACTCGTAGCCCGCTACGCGCACCTCGCGCAGGTTAAAGGTCAGCGTGCCGTTCTCGAAGGTGAGGGCGTCCCGCGTGCTGATCTCGTAGCCCGCCTGGCGGTAGGCGTCACGCAGGGCAAAGAAATCGTCCTGCGCCAGCTGGGGGCTGTACACGTCGCCCACCTTCGTTTTCACGGCGGCCTGCAGCGTGGCCGTGGGCACCAGGGTATTGCCCTGGAAGGCAATCGTCTTGACTGGGCCAGACGCCACGCCCGCCGAACCGAACAGCACCGTCACCTGGGCCGGGTTCTGGGGGTTGGGTTGCAGGGCGAAGCCCACCGGCTGCCCGGTCTGGTTGGCCAGGGCGCGCACGTCGGCCTGCAACTTCGCCAGGGTAATGGGCTGGCCGGCCTGGGTTTGCAGCGCGATCTGGGGGCTCTCCAGGTCGCTGGTGTCCACCGCTGTGACGCGGCCTTCCAGGGCGCGCACCTTCAGCACGCCGCCTTCCAGCGAGGTGGTCTGGGTGTTCACACCTGCCTGCAGGTACCCGGCGTCGTCGTAGGCCTGCTGGAGGCCCTGCACAGCCGCGTAGTAGGCGTCAGGGGTAAAGCGGCGGGCGTCGTACAGTGGCTTAAAGATGGCCGTCACCGTGCTGGCCGGCAGCAGGGTGACGCCCTCGACCTCCACGCGGGTAATCGGGGCCGTTTCGTCCACCACGAAGTTCACGGTGACGGTGCCGTCGGCCTCGGTTTTCACCTCACTGCTGATGCTGGGGGCAAAGGGGTAGCCCTCGCCCTGGAAGTTGGAAGCCAGGGCTTCTTTGGCCTCCTCAATCCGCACGTTGTTCAGCGTGGCGCCGGGGGCGATGTTCAGCAGATCGGCCACGCTCTTTTTAAAGCCGTCGGCGGGCAGAAAGCTCAGGCCGGTGATGGCCACGTCCTTGATGGTCGGGTTGGGCACCACCGTAATCACCAGGCTGTCGCGGCCAGAGACGCTGCGCAACTCGGCCACCGCGCTCTTGAAATAGCCGCTGGCGACCACTTCCTGCTCGACCTGACGCAGATTCACGCTGGACAGGGGCGCGCCGGTCTGCACCGACAGGGTGGCGCGCACAAAATTGGTCAGCAGCTCGGTGGTGCCGACCACCGTGACCTCCTGCACCGTTCCGGCCGTCTGGGCGGCAGCGGGCGCGGCAAGAGCAATGGTCACGGCAAGGGTCAGGGGGTGTCGCATCTTTCTCCTCTAATCTTGCGGAATCACCCCGGAAATCACCCCCGCCTGGCAGGCAGGCTGGGGGCTGGGCGCCGCAAAGTCTTGCTCACACTTGCGGCTCTGTGCCTGAGAAGGGTGAAGGTTGGGTGCAGATGAGCCCAGGACGCGCCGCTGCGCCCTGATGGGCCGTGCGCCGGGCTGGCTTGAGCTGACTGCGCGCCTGAGTGAGAATAAGCCTGTGTGCCCTCACCAACCCTTCGGCCTTGTCCGGCCTCCACCGCAGCCAGGTTCCCTGTGAGTGTGCCGCAGGTGCTGGCCGCCATCCGCGCCGCCGAGGCCGACGCGGGCCGCCCGGCAGGTAGCGCCCGGCTGGTGGCGGTCACCAAAGGGCAGCCGCTGGAGGCCATCGAGCGCTGCGTGCTGGCCTGCGGCGCCTTTCCACTGGCCGAGGGCCGCGCCCAGGAACTGCGGGACAAAGCCGCCGCCTGGCCCGAGCAGGAGTGGCACTTTATCGGGCCGCTGCAACGCAACAAGGTCAAGTATCTGCGCCCAGTGACGCTGGTCCACGGCCTGGAAGCCGCGTGGCAGGCCGAGGCCATTGCCCAGGCCGCCCAGGGCTGGGGCCGCGCGCCAGACGTGCTGCTTCAGGTCCAGAATGGTGAAGCCCAGAAGCACGGCACCGAACCCGCCGCATTGCCGGGCCTCCTGCGCGAGGTGCAGGCCACCGGGCTGACGGTGCGCGGCCTGATGGTGATGGCGCCGGATCTGGACGGCCACCCCGACCGGGACGAGCGCCTGCTGAACCTCTTCCGAGAGACCGCACGGCGCGCGCAGGACCTGGGTCTGTCAGAGTTGAGCATGGGCATGAGCGGGGACTATCCGCTGGCCGTGTCTGCTGGAGCCACCCTGGTGCGGGTGGGAAGGAGCCTGTTCTCGTGAAATTCACCCCCCTTGACGTGCGGCACCAGGAGTTCCCCACCCGGCTGGGCGCCTATGACCGCGCCGCTGTGCGCACCTTTCTGGGCGACCTGTCCGACGACATAGAAACCCTCTTGCAAGAGCAGCAGGCGCTGCGCGAGCAGATCAGCACGCTCCAGCACGAGCTTGAAGAACAGCGTCAGCATCAGGATGAAATTCGACGCGCGGTCGTGGCCGCCGAGCGCATTTCCCACGAGCTGCGCGAGAACGCCGTGCGCGAGGCCGAACTGATGGTGAGCGAGGCCCGCACCCAGCGCGACGCCCTGGCCGGCGAGACCCAGGCCCGGCGCGAGGCGCTTGAAGCCGGGCACCGCGCCCGCATGGCCGAGCTGGAAAGCGCCGCCCAGACGCGCGCCGCCGACCTGGAGCGCGCCCACCACGACCTCAGCGCCGGGCGGGAGCGGGCGCAGGCCGAGCGGCTGGCCGATCTGGAACGGGCGTTTGGCGAACGGCACGCCGAGCTCACGGCCCGCCTGACCGGTGCCCGCCAGGAATACGCGCAGTTTCTCAGCGCCTACCGCGCGCTGACCACTTCCTTTTCCGAGTTGGCGGCCCGCCACGCGGCGCCCGAAGAGCTGGCGCTGCCGCAGGGCACCCTCCCTGTGGCCCCGCGCGGCGCGGGCCCTGTGGCCGCTTCTGGCAGTGGCGCCCCGGCAGGCGACAGTACTGCCGGCCCAGATGCCCACGCCGCGCGCCGGGCGGCCGTGGCGGCGGGGGTGGCCCTGCTGACCCGGCCCCCCCTCACCCCCGACCCCGAGGAGCGTCCCCTGCGCGTGGAAGGGCAGCAGTTCCTTTGACGCGGCCCGGTTCTGAGGGGTTGCCCACTGTCTCGCTGCCGCTGACTGACCCCGGCTTTGTGCGGGACCCCTATCCCCTGCTGGCCGAACTGCGCGCCCAAACGCCCGTCTTCTACGACCCTGGTATGAACCGACTGGTGCTGACCCGCCACGAAGACATCAGCGCCGTGCTGCGCAGCCGCCGCCTGGGCCGCAGCGCCCTGCACCGCTACTCGCGCGACGAGCTGGGCTGGCCGCCCCCCGACCCGCGCCAGGCCACCTTTGACGCCTTTAACAGCAACCACCTGCTGGACAGCGAGCCGCCCAAGCACACCCGGCTGCGTTCGCTGGTGCAACTGGCCTTTACGCCCCGCCGGGTCGAGGCGCTGGCGGAGCGCATAGAGGCGATTTTAGAAGCGCAGGTGCACGACCTGGGGCAGAGGGACACTTTTGACCTGGTGGCCGACTACGCCGAACCTCTGCCAGTCACCGTGATTGCCGAACTGCTGGGCGTGCCTGGCTCCGAGCGCCATCAGCTGCGGCCCTGGTCGGCCTCGATTGTCAAGCTGTACGAACCGTCATCCAGCGCGGCCGACCAAGCCGAAGCCGAGCAGGCGGTGGTGGACTTCAGCGCCCTGCTACGCGACCTGGCCGCCCAGCGCCGTGCCCAGCCCCAGGACGACCTGATTACGGCGCTGGTGCAGGCCGAGGAACACGGCGACCGCCTGACCGAGCAGGAACTGGTGGACACCTGCATTCTGCTCCTGAACGCCGGACACGAAGCCAGCGTGAACGGCCTGTCGGGCGGGGTGCTGGCCCTGCTGCGCCAGCGGCACCACTGGGACGCCCTGGTAGCAGCGGCACACGCAGAGGACAGCCTGGCCATCTTTCGCCGGGCCATAGAGGAGCTGCTGCGCTTTGACACGCCACTGCCCATGTTCGAGCGGATTGTGCTGGACCCGCTGGTCATCGGCGGCGCGGCCCTACAGCCCGGCGACCGCGTGAGCCTGCTGTACGCCAGTGGCAACCGGGACCCCGAGAAATTCACGGCCCCCGACGAACTTGACCTGGGCCGCGACCCCAACCCCCACCTGACCTTTGGCCTGGGCATTCACTACTGCCTGGGGGCGCCGCTGGCCCGGCTGGAACTGGCCCTGAGCCTGCGCGCCCTGTGCCGCACCCTGCCGAAGCTGCGCCTGGCCAATCCCGAAGAGCCGGGACACTACACCGGCGGTTTTGTCATTCGCGGCCTGGCGCGGCTGGACGTACAGCCGGGGTGAAGGCGGGCGGCCACGTTAGCCGGTCTGTGGCCTATCGGCACCGTGCACCGGGTCACGCCCCTGGGTGGGGGCAGCATCAACGGGGCGTTCCAGGTTGATGCCGGGGCTGGCCTGTTTCACCTGCGCGTGTACCGGGACCCCCGCAGAGAACGCGCCGAGCGGGAGCTGGCGGCGGTGCAGGTGGCCCGCGCGGCGGGGGTGCCGACCCCGGCTCCTGCTCCCACGCATCAGGGCGGCGTTCTGGCCAGGCTGGGTGAGGACTGGGCGGCGCTGTTTGAACGGGCGCCGGGCCAGCCCATCCCCAGGGCTGACCTGAACCCGCAGACGGCTGCGGCCCTGGGCGCCTTCCTGGCCACCGTGCATGACCGGCTGCCACCAGAGGTACCGTTTGAGGTGCCCCTCCTGGCCCCACCAGCCAGCGTGGCGCGTACCGAGGAGCGGCTGAACGCTGTCCGCGCCGCCATCCTGGCTCTGCCTGACCTGGATACCACTGACCGCTGGGCGCTGACCCACTTAGAGCAGCGCCTCCTGCATCTGCGGACGGCACCTTTGCCTGACACGGTGCCCGATCTGCCCACCCGGTTTTTGCACGGCGATTACCATGACGGCAACGTCCTGTTCTCTAATGGCCACCCCAGCGCCCTGATTGACTGGGCGCGCTGCGTCCAATTCCAGAACATGCCAGAAAGGCGCCGGCATGTTCTTCCATTTCCCGCAGCACGCCGCTGTTGCTTCTCGCTCCGCTCGGGTTGAATGTTAGACATTCAACCGCAATAGGTATGGGAACAGACCCGCCTGGCTCCCCGCGCCTGGGAACTTGTGCGCTGCCTGCACCTGAGCCTGGGCCTAGCCCCCGAGCTGTGCCAAGCGTTCTTGGCAGCCCACTGGACTCGTCTCCCACTGCCCGCCGACGAGGTGCAGACGGGTGCGGCGCTGTACGCCACCTTGCAGGAGCGCAACGTCTGGACCCTGGAAAGTGTCTATCTGCACGGCAATCCAGGGCCGCGCGCGTTTATTCAGCCGCCGCCGTACGTGCCTTTTACAGTCAGCTGGGCACAGGCGGGGGTGACATAACGGCCCACCAGACCGGCGCCAGTTCGCCTGTCCTCGCCTGAGCGGCCGCTTCCTCGGGTTGCCCCAGCACCTGGAGCGCCAGCACGCGCGCTGGGCTGCGGGCTTCGCTGCGGGCCAGGGCTTTCCCAGCGGTCTGCGCCGCCTTGCGGGGATTAAGCCGGGCCTGAGCGGCGGCCAGCACCGCCAGCAGGTGCGCGTCGGCTGGCTGCCCGGTGAGCTCGGCCACCTTGAGGCCTTCTGCCAGGGTGCGCAGCGCGGCGTAGGGCGCTGTCCCCGCCAGCAGCTCCTGCTCAGCCACAAGGGTCACGGCCGCCACAAGTGCGCCGCTGTCGCCCTCGACGCGGGCCAGGCGGCGGGCGCTCTGGGCGGCTGCACCGGCCTCGGGCGCAGCCAGTTGGTGCAGGGCGCGGGCTGTCAGCACTGCCGACCGGGCGCTGCTCGGCACCCCTCTCAGATCATTCAGAGCTGCCGCCACCTCGCCCCGCCGCAGCCAGGCTGCAGCCCTCAGCAAGGGGTCAGTGGTCCAGGCCAGCGTCAGCCCAGGGCGCCCCAGTCGCAGAGCCAACGCCGCCGCCTGTCTCTGGTCAGACGGTGAAAGTGCCTCCCACAGTGCCTGCGCCTGTTCCGGGTGCTGGTCAATGGCTTCACTCAGGGCCGCCAGCAAGTCCGACATGGTCGCCACTATGGCACAGGGCCAGCACACGCAACCTGGCAAACTCAGGCTCACCGAACAGCGAAAAACACCGCGCCTCACCCTCTGCAAGAGCCCAGAATTGCTCTATCAGCGGCTCTTCACTTCATCCCAGGGCGTGGTCCCTTTTCAGGGTCTTGCCCATTCGGCTGAACTTCAGCCTGAGGGTGTTCCCTTCGAGTGGGCTGCAAAAGAAGACGAGGCCAGATAGGACGCCAGTGGCGCCTTATCTACACCTCACTGCCCAGAACTGTTTGGTGTGTCCAGAGGTTACGCGCTCAGCGCCAGGTCCAGCCCCAGAAACCGCCACAGCGAGCGGCGAGGCACACGCAGGCCACTGGGATGCTCGACCGCGCTCAGGCGGCCGTCCCGAATCCAGCGGCGCACGGTACGTTCGTGGGTGCCGGTAAAGTCAGCCACTTCGCTGACCTTGAGCAGTTTGGGCATGTTCTGGTACTGGTTGGATAGGGTCACTTTGGGCCTCCTTCAACGCAGCGGGGCTGCACAGAGGCAGCCCCACAGTCACACTCAGTTGTCACGGCGTCAGACGCCTTCATGTCGCAGCCGCTGGCCATACCGCCTGGCCCACCGCTGCGGCGCGGCCAGAGGGAGAAGAGACGGGTCATACGCTTCAACTTGTCCAAACCGTAGCATACTGCCTGTCAAGCCGGGGTCAGGGTTGCCTTACCTGTTTCTTGAGACGCCGCTCGCCCACGCGCAGGGCGGCGCAGGTCGCGCAGCAGCCCCAGACGCAGTTTTGCATTACAGTCGGGCACAGAATGACCAGGCTTCCGGCAGCGCCGCTCTGTTTCTCCACACTTCTTTTCTGTCTGGGCCTGCGCCGCCCTGGTGCCGCGTGAGCCTGCTTGATCAGCTTTCGGGTACCCTGGTCAACGTGGGCACCGTGCTGGGGGGCACGGCCCTGGGCCTGCTGATCGGCCACCGTCTGCCCGAACGTACCCAGCGCACCCTGCTGCAAACCCTGAGTCTAGTGACGCTGTTTATCGGCCTGGACATGGCCGGTAGCCTGAACCGCGTTCAGGGCGGCGCCGTGCCCGGTGTGATTCTGGCCCTGGTCAGCCTGGCCCTCGGCGCGGTGCTGGGCGAGGCGCTGAGCATTGAAGAGCGGCTGGAGCGCCTGGGAGACACCCTGAAACGCCGGTTCCGGGGCGGCGGCCGCTTTACGGAAGGCTTTGTGGCCGCCAGCCTGCTGTTCTGTATTGGCCCCATGACTGTGGTGGGCGGGTTGCAAAACGGCCTGACGGGCGACGCATCAACCTACATCCTCAAAAGCACCCTGGACGGGATTGCCGCGCTGGCGCTGGCCGGCGCTTACGGCATCGGCGTGGGGTTCAGCGCTGTCACGGTGCTGCTGCTGCAGGGTGGAATCAGCCTGGCTGCCGGCGCCCTGGCAAGTGGGCTGCTGGGCGGCGCCGACCCCGACCTTTTAAAAACCAACCCTTATGTCCTGCTGGTCACGGGCGCGGGTGGCCTGACCATTATCGGCATTAGCTGGAACCTGATGCTGGCCGGGCTGGGTTTTGAAGACCGCCGGGTACGGGTCGGCAGCCTCCTGCCTGCGTTGCTGCTGGCGCCGCTGGCCCTGTGGCTGGCCACCCGCCTGAGCAGTTGAGTGCATGAGGACAAGGAGCAGCCTCTGCCAGGACCACACCAGCAGCTTGCCCTTTTTAGAAAAGCGCCTCTTTGTCGTTCTTGAAGGTAGAGTGCGGCCGATTGCGAGGAGTCATAGCCGCTCTGTATGCAGGTGGAGGAGATAAACCCGGCGGGGTCTGATTGGAAAGCGGCCAGCTCCCCCAGAGTTTGACCAGAGCGATACCCTTCAAAGAGCCGAGACAGCATGCGCCCCTTCATGCGGAATACCAACTCCATCACACTGCTGCGGTTGATCTGTGCAGCAGAGCGGGGCCAGCTCGGATGTTGAAGCCTACCCCGGTTAGTTAAGTAGGTCGCGGATCATTGTTAGATAAACTGACAGCGGTTTTCAGAGGAGTTGAGGGGTAGTGTGACCTATGCGTGGAGATAGCCTCGACCTTCGACAACGGATCGTGCACGCCGTGCAAAACGGCCTGACCCAGGCCGAAGTCGCTCGGCACTTCCAGGTCAGTCTCGCCACCGTGGAACGGTACTGGCGACTCCACCGTCAGCAGCAACCGCTCGCTCCACGACCCATTCCCGGCAGTCCACCACGTGTCCTTCCACCTGAGCAGCACGACGTGCTGCTCAGGCAACTGGAAGCGCACCCGGACTGGACGCTGGCTGAACACGTCACACTGTGGCGTGAACAGCATGGTCCACTGTCGATCGCCACGCTGTGGCGCCGCATTCAGAGTCTGCACTGGACGAGAAAAAAAGACCCTGCATGCCGCGGAACGTGACGATGCCTGGCGCACCTTGTTTGCACAGGACCTGTTGGACGTCGACCCAAACGATCTGATCTACCTGGACGAGAGCGGGTTCCATACCAGCATGACGCGCACCTTCGCCCGCTCACCGCGCGGTGAGCGGGCCTTCGGGACGGTGCCCCGGAACCGGGGCACCAATGTGACGTTGCTGTGCGGTGTGACGCTGAATGGTCCCTGTGCCGCCTGAGTGGTGGATGGCGGCGTGAATGGTGATGTGTTCGTGACGTACGTTGAGCGCGTCTTGGGCCCAGAACTTCGGGCCGGGCAGGTGGTGATCATGGATAACTTGGGCGCGCACCTCCGAACGGAGGTGCGCGCGTTGATTGAAGCGCAGGGCGCGGTGTTGGTGTTTCTACCGCCCTATTCGCCGGACTTGAATCCAATTGAAATGATGTTCTCTAAACTCAAGGCCGAAACGAGACGGCTCGAAGCACGGACGAGGACGACCGCCAGCGACGCGATTCACTGCGCGGTGCACGCCGTACGACCCAGCGATTGTGCGGGCTGGTTCAAGCACTGTCGTTACCCTCAATGGCTCTGAAAACTGCCATGAGCCCCAAGGACTGTGAAAGCGGTGCTGAGGGCATTGCGCAGCTGTGCAACAGTGTCATAGCAGCGTCTGGGTAGTCAAAACCCTTTGAGTCGTCGCCAGACCGCTTCGATCTGATTCAACATCGGCGCGTAGGGCGGCAGATACCGGAGATACAGCCCCTGCTCCTCCCACTGGGGAATCTTCTGTCGCAGAGCGGCGCCCTTGTGAAAGGGCGCATTGTCCACCACGACTACAGTCAAGCGCTGTGGGGTACAGGTCTGCGCCACGGTGTCGAGGAATTGGATCACCTGTTCACCCGTGCAGTTCCCGCTCAGTTCGCGCACGGCCAGACGGGTCATCGGCCCATCAAAGCTCAGACAGCCCATGAGGTTGATACGCCCACTTGATCCCCACCGCGTGGGGATCTCGAACTGACATCCCGAGCCTCGGGGCGTCCAGGTCGAAGCGACAGAGAGCATCAACCCCAAGCCGGTCTGATCCAGGAAACTCAGACGAAGTTTGCCGTCCAGTGCCCCCTTTTCAGTGTCTCGATGGACGCCGCATGTTCGTATATCACGGTCGGGTCGGAGGCTTTGGCGGGCGAGGTACTCGCCCGCTTCCAGGTGTAGCCCAGACGGTGGAGGTGCGCGGTCATGGTCCGAGGACTCATCGTCACCTGAAACTGCTGCGCGACCGCTTCACAGAGCAGCGAGGCCGTCCAGAAGCGGTCTTTGCGCAGTTTCTCGTGCAGAAACGGCTCAATCACAGAGGTGACCAACGGCGGTTTGCCTGGGGCTTGCCCATCGGCAAGCCCCGCCACACCCTGCTGTTCAAAGCGCGTCAGATCGTTGTGCACCGCTTGCGGATTGCGGTCAAAGTGCTGCGCGAGCTGCGCAACCGTCCAACCCACGCGGTGCAAACGAAGCAAGGTCGCACGGAAACGCACTTTCGGATGCACATGTCTGTTGAATTCCAGTGCTCGGAGCTGGTGATCGGCTGCTTCACTGATCTCGATTCGTCGAGCAGGACGCCCCATGCCTTAAGCCTACTTCTTATTCTCGACCTACTTAGCTCTGTTAGCCCTGGCCGAACTGGTCATCTCTAAGGGGAACCAAGTTCTCAAAACAACCCGCTCAGTCTTGACAGACCCTTAAAGCGCTCTTGAGAAAGCCTTGCTGCAACAGTCTTTTTCAGTCTTCGGTCAGTTTTGTGCCTTACGGTGGCCCCATACCAAGGAGGCACCATGAACACGAAAGGTACCCTGACCCTGACCGCCCTGCTGGGCCTGAGCCTGGCCGCCGCCAGCCCCGCCAAGATCACTGCCCAAAGCATCATCGTGAACCCTGTCGAGACCAAGCTGAACGTTGAAGTCTGGGTGAACAAAGACGCCAGCGGCAAGGCCAATCCCACTTACCGCAAGGGCGAGCGCCTGAACGCTGCGGTGAAAACCAACCAGGACGCCTACGTGTACCTGTTCAATGTCAACGCCAACGGCGAGATTGATCTGTTCTACCCCAACAGCTACGAGGAAAGTAACTTCGTCAAGGCCGGCGTCACCCGTGTCTTTCCTCCTCAGGGCGCGAAATACACCCTGACGGTGGGCGGCCCCAATGGGCAGGACCGCCTGCTGGCACTGGCCAGCAAGAAAGAACTGGACCTGAATGACATTGCCCGCTTTGCCGAGAATCAGGGCTTTGCCGAGGTCCGGGTCAAGGGGCAGGACAATCTGGCCCGCGCCCTGAGCATCGTGGTCAATCCTCTGCCGGCCGACGGCTGGACCACAGACGTGGTGACCTTCCGGGTGGGCGGCACCCCCGTGCAGGGCGGCGCGACAGGCACAGTGACCGTGACGCCCGGCCAGGGCCAGCCCCCAGCGCCCCAACCTCAGCCGCAGCCCACCCCCAACACCAGCATTGAGCCCGGTGAAAAACAGGACGGCAGCCGTGATCAGGCGATGGTTGACGCCTACGCACGCCTGAAGGGCGAAGAGAGCCTGGGCACCGCCACCACCTACGCCGTGGCCTGGGGCGACGGCCTGTGGCAGAAGTTCGGTGGGGTGGGCGCTTATGGGGACGCCGTGTTGCTGCACGCCAACGGGTCCAGCCGCTCTTATGCGGTGCATGGGGCGCTGCTGGAACGCTATCTGGCGCTGGCCAAGGCCGAGAACGGGGGCGTGCGTCCTCCCAGCCGCCTGGGCTGGGCCGCCGGTGACGAGAAGGTTATTCCGCGCAACACCTACGGCACCAGCGGCCTGTACGGCTTTTTCCAAAGTGGCGCGCTGTATGGCACTGAAAAATACGGCACCTTCTGGCTCACGGGCGACGTCCTGAAGACCTATCAGGGTCTGGGCGGCAGCGGCTCTTTCCTGGGCTTTCCCAGCCGCGACCAGTACCAGCTGAGCGGCGCCTGGGCCGCCGACTTTGAGGGTGGCACCATCCGCACCGTCAATGGCGTGCCAATGGTGTACCGCAAGTAACCGGAAGCTATGAACGTTCAGCCCCCGGCCACTCGGCCGGGGGTTTCTACTGATGGTCGTGGAACGATCAGCCCGCCCTCGCCTCCCGACCGGCCTGACGGAAGATGAGACAACCGATGAGAGTCGCTGCGGAGCCATTCAGCCATTCATCAGTCGCGTGGTCTACACTGGCTTCAGTTCCAAGAGGTTAAGACCAATTTGATCTGTGCGCGGCTGGGCGCCGAGTGTGACCCAGCTCTGGCTTCTCCCGCTTTGTCCGCTGCAATGTGCGCAGCGGCCTGCGGGTTCCAATTGGCCCTGGGACGTGGCCGGTCACGTTCCTCCGCTTCCTCGCCTCTTTCGCAAACTACAAATAGGTTCCAGCAACTGCCGCGCCCCTGGCCAGGGCGCGGCTTGCTGTGCACTTCAGCTCAGTTTGGCCTTGAAGTCCTCATAGCCGAAGGTTTTCACCCGTTCATAGCACCCATCCATTCTCAGAATGCCGATATCCGGGTGCTTGACGCCGTTAAAAAAGGTTGTCTTGACCATCGTGTAATGGATCATGTCGTCAAAGACCACGCGGTCGCCGATTGCCAGCGGCTGCTCAAAGACATATTCGCCCACTACGTCACCGGCCAGGCAGGTGGTTCCGCCAATCAGGTAAGCGTGGCCGGGGGGGGCGTCCACCGCTTCCCGGTGGTCATGTTCGGGGGGATCGCCGGCACCCAGAATGCGGGGGCGGTAAGGCATTTCCAGCACATCCGGCATATGCGCCGACACAGAAATGTCCAGCAGCACAGCGTCTTTGACGTTGTGCACCACGTCCAGCACGCTGCTGACCAGCCAGCCCGTCTGCCAGCCAAAAGCGCTGCCCGGCTCCAGGATGACGTGGACGCCCCACTTCTCTCGGAAAGCCCGCACCACCCGAATGAGGCGCGGGATGTCGTAGCCCTCGCGGGTCATCAGGTGGCCGCCGCCGAAGTTGACCCATTTCACTTGCCTCAGCACATCACCGAAGTTGCGCTCCAACACCTCCAGGGTGCGCTCCAGGGTGTCACTGTCCTTCTCACACAGCGTGTGAAAGTGCAGGCCGTCCACGCCGTCCATCAGGTCAGCGCGAAATTCCCGGCGGGTAACCCCCAGGCGGGAAAAGGGGCCAGCGGGGTTGTACAGGTCCGTTTCGACCTCGGCGTATTCGGGGTTGACGCGAATGCCGACGTAGATAGTCCGCCCAGAAGCCCGCGCCGCCTCGACCTGGGGCTTAAACCGCTGCCACTGCGAGAAGGAATTAAACACCAAGTGGTCGGCCAGTTCCAGAATGCGGGGAAAGTCCTCGTCGCTGTAGGCCGGGGCGTACACATGCACCTCCCCCTGCATTTCTTCTTTGGCCAGGAGCGCTTCGTTCAGACTGCTGGCGGTGGCGCCAGTGATGCCGTACTCGCGCAGCAGCGGGAAGGCCGACCACATGGAAAAACCTTTGAACGCCACGATGATCTGCGCCCCACTTTCACGCTGCACGTGGGCAATCAGGGAGAGGTTGCGGCGCAGACGGGATTCGTCCAGCACAAAGGCCGGACTGGGAATAGCCGTGAAGTCCACGGTGTCGGCCGGGGTCACAGCGGGCAATTGAAGGTCAGAAGCCGTCATGACGCACAGGGTAAAGCGTAGAGAAGCGGTGAGGGTCAGGGGCGCTGTTTCCCTTTCCTTGCACTTGCTCTACACCCTATTCCGTCAGCGCCGCAGCTCACATCAGATCGGGCCAGCGTGTCAGGCGCCAACATCAGCGGAGCAGAGTAAGGGCAACATGAGGGCCTGCTTCAAAAGGCTGTCAGCCAGCGCCGGCTCTCCCCTTTTACTTCAGCACTTTGAAGCCCTTGACGAACGCGACATTAACTGGCGATAGCTTCGCTTCTTGACCTTGAAGGGTCGTCGCGGTAATGACATACGCTTTGGTGCCCTTGACCGCGTAAGTCGAGATGAAATAGAGCTTGTACTGCCCCTGGCGCCCGGTGTAGGCCACCTGATTGCCACTCAGGCCACCCACGCTCACGGCCTTGTTGCCCAGCACCTTACCGTCGGTGATGAGCTGACCGATCTGCGCCACACTGAGCTTGTGGTAAGCCGCCTGGGTGGTGCCCGCCGGAACTGTCTGCACAATGACGTTGATGTTGGGGGCAAACCCGTTCGAGGGCGGCGCCGCAAAGACCACCGCTGTGCCGGGATACGTACCCTGTTTCCAGCCGGCCGGCGCCGTGGCCGAAAACGTTCCAGAGGCGTCTTTGTAGGTGGCGGCGTGGGCCACGCTGGTCAGCAGAACAAGGGCAGCGGTCAGGCGCAAAGCAGTCATGAGCGCAGCGTAATGGACAGACCCTGACCGCAGGCACAGACCTAGAAGCCCATGTCTTAACCTGCCGTGAACCTGAGGGTGCCTTCTGGCGGATCGCCGTCCAGGGTCAGGGCCGGGACCAGCGTGCTGGTGCTCAGCCCAGCGGCGAAGCGTACATCTTCACCCAGGCCCAGGCGACCCAGATGCTGGCCGTGCCCACTGCTGCTCAGGGCTTCCAGAGGATTGCCGCTGTTGCGCCGCACAGTCAGGGCGATGCGGGCGCCGTCATCCACCGTGAATTCGCCCATCGCCAGCAGGTACTCCGCCAGAACGCCGGCCGCATACACATCTTCCAGGCCCACCTGTCCGTCTGTGCCTGCGCACACGATGGCGATTTCTTCAGTGGCGGTGGCGCGGGCGCGGCGGGCCGCCGCGTGGGCGTTGGTCAGGGCCGCCAGAAAAATGTGCTTGCCGGTCTGGGCCGCCGTATGGGCCGCGCCCGTGCCGTTGGTGGTGTTCATGACGACCGTACGGCCCGTGAAATTCTGGCCCGTCGCCTCGACAGGACTGTTGCCAAAGTCAAAGCCTGGGATAGGCAGGCCGCCGCGCTCGCCGCCCAGCAGGTAGGGACTGCCGTCTTCACCGCCGCGCAGGGCCAGAGCTACTTCTGGGGTGGCCGTCAGCAGCAGGGCGTCGGCGCCGCGCTCAAGGTAGGTGACGGCCGTGGTGGTGGCGCGCAGCACATCAATCACCAGCACCACATCGGGATACTGGCCATGCGGCAACAAATCGACGCGCAGGCGCATGGCTTACTTCAGCGCCTCGCGCAGGCGCTCGAGCCCCGCCTGAGCCCCGTCTTTGCCGTACACGGCGCTGCCCGCCACCAGATTGTCGGCCCCCGCGTGGACCACCGCGCGGGCATTGGCGGCGCTGACGCCGCCGTCCACCTGCAACTCGGCGGCGCTGCCCAGTTCGTCCAGCCAGCGGCGCACGGTGCGGATGCGCTCCAGGCTCTGCGGAATGAACTTCTGGCCGCCGAAGCCGGGATTTACGCTCATGATCAGCACGAGGTCCACATCGGCCAGCACCGGGCGCAGGGCTTCAAGCGGCGTGCCCGGATTGAGGGTCACGCCCGCCTGCTTGCCCAGTTCCTTGATTTGCTGCACGGCGCGGTGGATATGCGCTGTGGCTTCCACATGCACGGTCAGGCTGTCCGCCCCGGCGTCGGCAAAGTCTTTGAGATACCGTTCAGGCCGCTCGATCATCAGGTGGACGTCCATGTGCAGTGGGCTGGCGGCGCGGGCGGCGGCCAAAATGGGCAGCCCGAACGAGATGTTGGGCACGAAGGCGCCGTCCATCACGTCCACATGGGCCCAGTCGGCACTCTCAATGGCGCGCAGTTCCTCACCCAGCCGGGTGAAATCGCAGGCGAGGATGCTCGGCGCGAGTTTGACGCGGCGGGCAGCAGGGGCGGGAAGGGTCACGCCCCCTATTCTAACAGTTCTTACATTTTCCATGAACAGATTCGCAGGACGTTTTTTATGACCAGACGAAACCGCCCGTTTCCAAACGCCCGTTAGGCAGGCCGTGGCATCATGGGAGAGAACGGAGGCACCCACCATGACCCACCCCCCCGCCGACCTGAGCGCCTGGAAAGCGCTGGCGAGCAAAGACCTGAAGGGCGCTGACCCCGCGCGCCTCAACCGCGAGACCCCCGAGGGCCTGACCCTCAAACCCCTGTACACCGCAGCCGACCTGGACGGCGTGGACGCCGACACGCTGCCGGGCCTGCCGCCC
The DNA here is from genome assembly GCF_020166395.1 of Deinococcus betulae. Taxonomy (NCBI): domain Bacteria; kingdom Thermotogati; phylum Deinococcota; class Deinococci; order Deinococcales; family Deinococcaceae; genus Deinococcus; species Deinococcus betulae. The sequence continues at coordinate 511,760 of NZ_JAIQXU010000001.1, forward strand.
TTCACGCGCGGGCCGCGCGCCACTATGTACGCCGCGCGGCCCTGGACCATTCGGCAGTATGCGGGCTTTTCGACCGCCGAGGCATCCAATGCCTTTTACCGGCGCAACCTGGCCGCCGGGCAAAAGGGCCTGTCGGTGGCCTTTGACCTGGCCACCCACCGTGGCTACGACAGCGACCACCCGCGTGTGGTGGGCGATGTGGGCAAGGCCGGCGTGGCGATTGACTCCGTCGAGGACATGAAGATTCTCTTTGACGGCATTCCGCTCAGCGAGATGTCGGTGTCCATGACCATGAACGGCGCCGTGCTGCCTATTCTGGCCGGCTACATCGTGGCGGGGCTGGAGCAAGGGGCGCGGCTGGACGAGTTATCGGGCACCATCCAGAACGACATCCTCAAAGAGTTCATGGTGCGCAACACATACATCTACCCGCCGGCACCGTCCATGCGGATCATTGCCGACATCATCGAATTCACGGCGAAGGACATGCCGCGCTTCAACTCCATCTCGATTTCGGGGTATCACATTCAGGAAGCTGGAGCGAACGCCGCGCTGGAACTGGCCTACACCCTGGCCGACGGGGTGGAGTACGTGAAGGCCGCGCTGGCCAAGGGCCTGACGATTGACGACTTTGCCGGCCGCCTGAGCTTTTTCTTCGGCATTGGCATGAACTTTTACACCGAGGTGGCCAAGTTGCGCGCCGCCCGGCTGCTGTGGAGCGAACTGATGGCGCAGTTTGGGCCCAAAAAGCCCATGAGCCGCGCCCTGCGCACCCACTGCCAGACTTCAGGCTGGTCGCTGACCGAGCAGGACCCCTACAACAACGTCATCCGCACGACCATCGAGGCTATGGCGGCAGTGTTCGGCGGCACCCAGAGCCTGCACACCAACTCGTTTGACGAGGCGATTGGCCTGCCCACCGACTTTTCGGCGCGAATTGCCCGCAACACGCAGCTGGTCTTGCAGGAAGAAACGGGCATTCCGCAGGTGGTGGACCCCTGGGGCGGCAGCTACCTAATGGAGCGCCTGACGCATGACCTGGCCGAAAAAGCCCGCGAACTGATACGCGAGGTCGAGGGACTGGGCGGCATGGCCAAGGCCATTGAAAGCGGGATCCCCAAGCTGAGGATTGAAGAAAGTGCCGCCCGCAAACAGGCCCGCATTGACCGGGGCGAGGACGTGATTGTGGGCGTCAACAAGTACCGCCCCAGCGCCGAGACGCCTGTGGACGTGCTGGACATTGACAACGCCGCCGTGCGTGAGGCGCAGATTGCCCGGCTGGACCGGGTGCGCGCAGAACGGGACCCGCAGGCGGTTCAAGCCGCCCTGGACGCCCTGGAAGAGGCTGCCCGTACGGGCGAAGGCAACTTGCTGGCTCTGAGTGTCACTGCCATGCAGGCCCGCTGCACGGTGGGCGAGGTGTCGGGCGCTCTAGAGCGAGTTTGGGGCCGCCACTCGGCGGAGATCCGCACCCTGTCGGGCGTGTACGCCGCCGGTTACGAGGGCGACGAGGGCTTCGCCAGCCTGCAAGGCGAGATTGAGCAGTTTGCCGAAACGGAAGGTCGCCGCCCCCGCATTCTGGTGGTCAAGATGGGGCAGGACGGCCATGACCGGGGCGCCAAGGTGATTGCCACCGGCTTTGCCGACCTGGGCTTTGACGTGGACGTCGGCCCGCTATTTCAGACCCCGGAAGAAGCCGCGCGCCAGGCGATTGAGAACGACGTGCATGTGGTGGGCGTCAGCAGCCAGGCGGCCGGGCACAAGACGCTGGTGCCGCAGCTGATTGAAGCGCTGCGGGCCGAAGGCGCCGGGGACATTCTGGTCGTGGTGGGCGGCGTGATTCCGCAGCAGGATTATCCGGCCCTGCGTGAAGCCGGGGCGGCAGGCATCTTTGGGCCGGGCACGCCAATTCTGCACAGCGCCCGCGAGGTGCTGCGGCTGCTGGGAGACCGCGCATAAGCAGTTCGCCGCCACTCCACCGGCCCTGGCGACTGGCCGGCACCCTGGGCGTGGTGCTGGGCCTGCTGGGGCTGGTCCTTGGCGGTTTGCTGACTCTGCCAGGATTGGGCCTGGGCTTCTTGCTGCTGGCAGGCGGCGGCCCCGAGGCGCTGGACGACGCACCCGACGTCAGCCCCGGTCTGCTCCTGATGCAAGGGGGATTCTGGCTGTGTGTGCTGGGGGTCATCTGCCTGGTCGTTTCGCCGTGGCGTGACCCCAAAGGCCCGCCGCACCCATGACCACCACGCCACGCAACCCGGCCGCAGGCCACGCCGTATTGGGCGCCATGAAACCTTTGCTGCTGGCTGCCTGTACCCTTCTGACTCTAGCGAGTGCTCAGGGTCTGCCGCCCGTGCCGTATACCAAAGCCCCAGCGGTGTCCGCCGTCGGCGGCTTAAAAGCCTGTCAGGTGGGCGAGACCCGTTACCTGCTAGACCGGGCCGACCAGGTGCGCAGCCTGGACTACGCCCGCCTCGTCCCCGACAACACCCTGCGCGTGCGCCAGAGCTACGACCGCGCCGGCCGGCTGACCGGCGTGCAGGTGCAGTGGACGGGCTTTGTGGGGCGCCTGCTGGACGTGCGCGGCGCTTTTGACACGCGGGGACGGCTGGTCAAGGAAACGGGCTTTCGCCGGGAGGGCATCACGGCGCCGCTGCGCTCCTACCTGCGGCCGCTACCCAAGGGGCTGAAGTGCTGAGGGCCAGCAGGCCGGGGCACCGTGACTGAGCCTCACCCGTTGACCTCTCCCCTCCTGGCGGGCAACCGGCGGGCGCTGGCCAAAGCGATTACGCTGACGGAATCCACACGCCCAGAGCATGAGCGTGAAGCCCAGACCCTGCTGGCCGAGGTCCTGCCCCAGGCCGGGTGCTCCATTCGTCTGGGCCTGACCGGCGTGCCCGGCGTGGGCAAAAGCACCTTCATTGAGGCGCTGGGCCTGATGCTGGTCGGTGCCGGGCACCGGGTGGCTGTCCTGGCCGTGGACCCCAGTAGCGCGCGCACCGGCGGTTCCATCATGGGCGACAAGACGCGCATGCCGGGGCTGACGGTGCACGACCGCGCTTTTATTCGCCCCAGCCCCAGCCGGGGCACCCTGGGCGGTGTGGCGCGACGCACCCGCGAAGCCATCACGCTGTGCGAGGCCGCTGGCTACGACGTGGTGCTGGTCGAGACCGTGGGCGTGGGCCAGAGTGAAACGCAGGTGGCCGCCATGACCGACCTGTTTCTGCTGCTGACCCTGCCGAACGCGGGCGACGAGTTGCAGGGCATCAAGCGCGGGATTATGGAACTGGCCGACCTGTGCGTGGTGAATAAGGCCGACCTCAACCCGCAGGCGGCAGTGCGCGCCCAGACCGAACTGCGCACCGCCCTCACCCTGCTGACGCCCCACGGCGCCCCGTGGCGTCCGCTGGCCCTGCGTGCCTCGGCGCTGACGGGTGAAGGGCTAGACGACCTCTGGGCCGCTGTCGAGCGCTACCGCGAGACGGTGGACCTGCCTGCCAAGCGCCGCACCCAGACGGCTGTGTGGTTTGACGAGCTGCTGCGCGAAGCTGCGTGGCGGGCCTTTCAGGCGGGGGTGGACCCGGCGCGGCTGCGTGAGCTGCGGACGCAGGTTGAGACTGGCTACCTGACCGCCGTGCAGGGCGTAGCGGCGCTGCTGGAAGACGAGCGCAAGAATGCTCATCTATAAAGGAAGCCGCGTTGGAGGGCCTTGACAGTGCCGACCATGGCCACTCGCTCGGCAAGGCTCTCAATACCGCCTGTCTCGTCTAGCCTCTCTCCTCTCTCACTCCAGAACGGTTGAAGGCCATTGCCTTTAACCGCGCTGGGTTCGCCCGTCAGGACAACTGGAAGGCCCCGGAGCAGGCTTCAGGCGCTGGGCTTTCCTGGGGACACCCACGGATTTCCACCGATCAAAAACCGCCACAGCAACTCTGCCCCCCGCCGCAGGCCCACGCGGGCAGTGATGGTGACCTCTTCATCAGGAACCTCAGCGCCGGGCACAAGGTAAAACGCCGGGCCATTGATCGGCTCGCCGCGCAGCTCTGGCCCCAGGTGCAGGGCCTGGACCAGCTTGGCGGGGCCGTTCGTCAGGTCCACGCGGCGCCTGACCGCGCGGCGCTCCCGCATGCGGTCCTCGGCCAGTAGGGGCTCGGCGGCGCGCACCAGAATGGACGCCTGCACGCCTTCTGGGCGGCAGATGACATTCAGCAGCGGCTGGTCATAGGCGAGGTGAAAATACACCCGCCCCGGAGGCCCGGCCATCATGACGGCGGCGCCGGGCAGGCGGGCAATCACATGGCAGCTCGGGTCGCGCGGGCAGTCGTAGGCCTCGGTTTCCACGATGCGGGCGGCCAGGGTCACGCCGTCTGGCAGCACCCGCACCAGCACAGCCCCCAGCAGCGCGCGGGCCACCAGCACCGGGTCTCCGGCAAAGAAGTCTGGCCCCAGCGCCTGCTCGTGCGGGTAAGCCACAGAAGGCGGAAACAGCATGAGGCAGGCTAGAGAACAGCGGCCCAGCCTCTGCCCTCACCCAGCTCAAGGGCTCTTGACCTTCTCCCACCGGTCGTCAGCCCTGGCCCACCAGGTCCATGCTGGGCAGGGCGGGCGACACCCAGGGGTTGCCCCTGACCGTAAAGCGCCAGGGCAGATGGCGGCCTTCCTTGATGCCCACGCGGGCGGTCACGCGCACGGCCTCGTCGTCCAGAGGTCTTGCAGGGGGCAACAGGTGCAGCGCTGAACTGTTTACGGGCCTCCCCGACACCTGCGCCGGGTTCAGGCCCAGGGCATAGACCAGTTTGGCGGGACCGTTGGTCAGGTCGCGTTCGCGGGTGACGGGGCGAAAGCTGAGCATCTGGCCCAGGCCCTCCTGCGGTTCCAGGGCGCGAATCAGCACGCTGGCCGCCACGCCCGCCGGGCGGCATGACACCTGAAGAAGCGGATGACCATGGGCTGTCCAGAACAGCCAGTGGCCAGGGGCAATGGCCATCTCGGCGCTGCGGGCCGCGTGAAAACGGCCTGCGGTGCAGGCGGGGTCGCGGGGGCAGTCGTAGGCTTCGGCTTCCACAATGCGCCCACTCAGGCGCTCGCCCGTGTCGAGCACGTGGACCAGGGTGCCGCCCAACAGGTCGCGGGCAAGCCACACCGGGTCACCTTCAAAGTGGGCGGGGGATAAGGTGGGGGTCACGCGCGGAGACGACGGGCGATGTGCAGGCTCAGGAGCATGGCGAATAGAAACGTACCCGCAGCCATCAGAAGCATTCCCCTATCCATCCAGCTCAGGCCGGCTCGCAGGGCTGGTCCCGACACTATGAATGGCACCCAGGCCACCGCCAGGGGCACCGCCAGAGCGATCTCAGGACGGACCTGATGCCCACGGACCTGCACGTACCGCACGCCGGCCCAGATCAGGCCGATGAAGGGAGTTAAGGCCCAGATAAAGCACAGTGGGCGGTGGTCGGACGGCAACAGAAGAGTCAGTGCAGAGAAGCCTGCTATCGTGCCCATCACACCCAGTATCAGCACCGCCGCACTGACGCTGGGCGGGGGCCCCCGGTACGTTTCTTCTGTTTCTTCTGGCCTGGTCATTCCCTCTACCCTACCGCCCGGCGCAGCAACCCGCCCTCGTAAATGCGGCGGATGGTGGCTTCGATATTCGGCTCCTGCACCGTCAGGTCGCGCACCGGGGCGTGGGCGGTCACCAGGGCAATCGGCCCCGCCGCCGCGCCACTGAAGGCGTAGCGGGCGCGCGGGCCATCGGCGCCCAGCAGCGTCAGGCCCGGCACCTGAGGCTCGGTGGGCGGCGCCTCGTATTCCACATGAAGTTCGCGCCCCTGGCCGTAGCGGGCCTGAAGCGGTCCCAGATCGCCGTCATAGAGGAGCTGACCGTGGTCAATAATCAGGACGCGCCGGGCCAGCCGCTCCACGTCGCCCAGGTCATGCGTGGTGAGCAGCACCGTGACGCCGCGCTGAGCATTGATATGCGCCACAAATTCGCGGATTCGCTCCTTGGCGACCACATCCAGCCCCACAGTGGGTTCGTCCAGAAACAGCAGTTCAGGGTCGTGCAGCAGGGCAGCGGCCAGGTCGGCGCGCATCCGCTGGCCCAGACTGAGGGCGCGGGCTGGCGTCGCCAAAAACGGCCCCAGGTCCAGCAGATCGGTAAAGAGGCGTAGATTCTCGGCGTGCCGGGCGGCCGGCACGCGGTAGACGTGACGCAGCAGGTCCAGACTGTCCCGCACCGGCAGGTCCCACCACAGGGTCGTGCGCTGCCCGAACACTGCGCCCAGCCGGGCCACATGTGCCCGCCGGGCTTTCCAGGGCATTAGACCGCCCACGGTCACTTCCCCGCTGTCGGGGACCAGCAGCCCGGTCAGGATTTTGACGGTGGTGCTTTTGCCTGCGCCGTTTGGCCCCAGGTAACCCACAACCTCGCCGGGCTGCACGGTAAACGAGATGTCCCGCACCGCCTCGTGGACGCGCCGCTGAGGCCGGAGCCAGGAGCCGCCCTGCGCCGTAAAGGTCTTGCGGAGGTTCTGAACGTGAATCATGGAAAGCTCCTTTGCAGCGAGTGGTCAGAGGTCCGGAGGGAGTGGAAAGAGCAGAAATCCTCTGTCTACTGACCAGTTCCTCCTTACCCCTCACCTTTAGGTTCCGGTGCCCTGATAGCGGCGCACGCCCACGCGCCAGAAGACGAACGCGGCGGCCAGCAGAAGCGGCCCGACCAGTGGTGACAAGAAGGCGGCCGCCGGGGGCAAGCCGTCGGGCAGAGGACGGCCCAGGATGTGCAGCACGGGAAAATACGACAGAAACGCGGCGGGAATGACGTAGGTAAAGGTCTTGCGCAGCCACTGGCCGTAGATGTCCATGGGGTAGCTGATGAGTGTGCGCCCGCCGTAGGTCAGCACGTTCATGGCCTCCACGCTGTCCACGGTCCAGAAGGTCAGCGTGCCGCCAATGACAAACAGGCCGCCAAAAAAGCAGATCATGCCCAGCACGCTGCCCGTCAGCAGCAGAGCGTCGCCAAAGGTCCAGGCGTGGGCGGTGTGGATCAGGCCGTAGCTCAGGACGGCGGCGGCCAGCCCAATCCGCGCCACCCGGCGCAGGGCAAAGTCAGAGCCGAACACCTGCACGACCAGCGGCACCGGACGCAGCAAAAACGTGGAAAAGCTGCCCGCACGCACGTGGGCCGAGAGGTTGGGGGCGTCAAAGCCGCCGAACAGCAGGTCCATCAGCACAAAGGCCAGTTCGGCCAGGCCGTACAGCAGGGCAATCTCACCCAGGTTCCAGCCGCCCAGGCCGCCAAAGCGGGGCAGGGAGAGGGCCAGCGCGGCAAATTCGGCGACGGTAATCAGCATGGTCCCCAGGGCGTCCAGCAGCAGCGCCATGCGGTAGGTCGCCTGAGACCGCACCTGCACGCCCAGCAGCCGCAGGTACAGCGCCGCGTGGTGCGCCACTTCGGCCCAGAGCCCGGCGGCCCTAGCCACCCGCCACCTCCAGGCGGCGCAGCCCCCGGTGCAGGGTCAGGGCCGTGACCGCCAGCAGCCCCAGCGCCCAGCCCAGTTGAGTGCCCAGCGTCGCCCAGGCTGCCGCGCCGGTCTTGACGCCCACCCAGACCTCGACCACCGTGTTCAGCATGGCTGGGAACGGCGTCCAGGCGAGCCAGGCCTGAAACCACTCTGGAAAGAACGCCAGCGGCATCAAAAAGCCGCAGCCCAGCCCCAGCAGCGCCCAGGCGAAGCGGCCAAACCCGGCGGCGTCCGGCGACCAGAAGGCCGCGCAGTTGACCAGGAACCGGAACAGGAAGCCGCAGGCCCAGGCCAGCACGATACTCAGGGCCGTCTGAACCCAGCCCAGGGCGCCCGCTGGCCACGTCAGGTCCCAGAACAGCTCAAAGAGCAGCAGCATGGGTACGCCGCGCAGCAACAACTGGCCCCAGGCGCGCCCGGCGTCCTGCGCCGCCCAGAAGAGCAGCAGGTTCAGGGGCCGCAGCAGGTCGGTGGCCACCTCGCCCCGGTGGACGGTGCGCATGAAGTCGGTCCAGCCGAACAGGCTCAGGGCCATGATGAACGTCTGGGTCAGGCCGATGTAGGTCACCGCGTCCTGCACGGTGTAGCCGGCCACCTGTGGACGCAGGCCAAACAGGGCCAGCAGCACCGCCACCCGCAAAAACCCAAAAAACGTGTTGGTGATCAGTCCCCACAGCGCCGCCTGAGGGTAGGCGAACTGACGCCGGAACCCCAGCCGGGCCACCGCCCAGGGCAGCGCCACAGACGGCAGGACAGCGCCCCCAGCGCGCGCCGGCGCAGGTGCAGTGGTCATACGTTTCCCCCTCTTTCCAGCATGCCGAACCGGAAGCCCCCAGGGTAGCGGCGCCAGGCCGGGGCAGGAAATACGCCGCTTGGCGGAGAGGGTGAAATGGAGTCAGCCCCAATTCGGCGCGCCGCTGTCCTTCTTCCTGCGGCCTTAATGACATTGCTGCATCAGTCCTGGGGGCTGTCATCAGGATTTCCTGAACGCACGCCGCACGCCCCGCTCAGCCCGGCGACCTACGCTAAGGCCCGCATCAAGCCACAGGAGGCGCACATCATGATGGATATTTTGAACCAGCTGGGCGGCCTGAGCGGCGCCGGACAGACCCTCGGCGGGCAACTGGGCACCAGCCCGCAGCAGACACAATCGGCCGTCGAAGCGGCGCTGCCGCTGCTGCTGGGCGCCCTGACGCGCAACGCCGCGCAGCCGGGGGGCCTGGACGCCCTGAGCGGCGCCCTGGACCGCCACGACGGCTCGGCGCTGGGCGCTTTTGGTCAGGGACAGTTGCCCGACACGGCTGACGGTCAGAAGATTCTGGGGCATGTATTTGGCGGCCAGCAGACGCAGGCCGCGCAAGCTGTGGGCCGCCGCGCCGGCATTGACCCGCAGCTGGCCATGCAGCTGCTAACCATGCTGGCCCCGCTGGTGCTGGGGTATCTCAGCCGCCAGCGGCAGGGCCAGGTAGGCGGCGCCCAGCCTCAGGGCGGCGGCCTGGGCAGCATTCTGGGTGGGCTGCTGGGCGGCTCCGGCGGCAACCTGGGCGGCCTGCTCGGGGGCCTCCTGGGCGGTGGACAGCCGGCCTCTCAGCCCAGCTCTGACCCCTCCCGTCAGGGCGGCAGCGTCCTGGGCGGTGGCCAGGTGATTCCGGGCTTTCCCAGTCAGGGTGGGGCTCAGACCAGCGGCGGCTCGGGTGACCTGTTCGGCACCCTGAACCGTGCGCTGGACCGGGACGGCGACGGCGGCGCGCTGGATGACCTGATTGGCATGTTTGGCGGCCGGCGGTAAAGGAGGACAGCCAAAAGAGCAGGCGGACTATTCTCGTCCGCCTGCTCTTTCTGAGTTGACTGGCTCGCCTTCCCTTCAGCAACCTTCTCTCAGTTCATGGCTTCCGGAACGGGGCGGGGTTTCAGGCCTTCGGTGAAGTTGGCAATCAGGGCGCCCAGCGCCGCCCCCAGCAGCGGGGCCAGCCAGTACAGCCAGTGGGCGCCCCACTCGCCCGAGACCAGCGCCGGGCCGAACGAGCGTGCGGGATTCATGGCGGCGCCGGTCAGGGGACCAGCCGCCAGAATGTCCGCCACGATGGTCAGGCCCACAATCAGGCCGCCCAGCACATGCCGCTGATGAATGGCGACCTTGACGACCACCAGCACCAGAAACGCAGTGGCAATGACTTCTGCCAGAAAGCCGCCGCCCACAGACACGCCGCTGCCCAGGGCAGGAAGACCAAACCCAGCCGCCTCCAAGCGCGCCAGGCCCGCCACCCCCAGGGCGGCCGCCGCACCCAGGGCCGCCCCGGCCAACTGCGCCGGAACAAACGCCAGCGTGGTGCGCCAGTCCTGATGCCCGGTCAGGCTGAGGGCAAAGCTGACCGCTGGGTTGAATTGGCCGCCGCTGACGGTCCCCAGCGCCATGGCCATGACGGCGATGGCCAGGCCGTGGGCAAAAGCCACGCCCAGCAGCCCCGCATTGTTGGCGATGGCCAACACCCCGATAAATACGAGGGCAAAGGTGCCCACCGCTTCCGCCACTAACTTCTGAGGCAACATGAGAATAAGTTTAACCCACGGCCCCTCTAGCCCAGCCGCTCGCGCGAACGCGGCGCGTAGCCGGGCGGCGTGTCTTCCTGGCCGGCAAACAGGCTGGTGGTGAGGTAGCGCGCCCCGGTGTCGCAGGCGATGGTGGCCACCCGCTTGCCTGGCCCTAGGCGGCGGGCCACCTGAAGCGCGGCCCAGACCATCGCGCCGCTGCTCATGCCCACGAAGACGCCCTCCTGCTGGGCTAGGCGGCGGGCCAGTGGGTAGGCGTCTTCCTCCCAGACCTCGACCACCTCGTCAATCACAGAGCGGTCCAGATTGGCCGGAATAAAGCCGGGACCCATGCCCTGAAAGCCGTGCGTGCCCATCTCGCCGCCGCCCAGCACGTTGCTGCGGGCAGGTTCGCAGGCGATGACCTGCACCTGAGGATTTTGCCGTTTCAGAAAGCGGCCCACCCCGCTGATGGTGCCGCCCGTGCCGCTGCCGTACACAAAAGCGTCAAGGCGCCCGTCCATCTGGTCCCATAACTCAGGCCCGGTGGTGGCCTCGTGGGTGGCGGGGTTGGCGGGATTGGCAAACTGATTCATCATGACGGCGCCGCGCTCCTGCACGATCCGCTCGGCTTCCTCAATGGCGGCCAGCATGCGCCGCGCGGGGTCGGTCAGCACCAGTTCGGCGCCGTAGGCCACCAGGGTGCGCCGCCGCTCCTCGCTCATGCTGGCGGGCATACATAGAATGAGCCGGTAACCCTTGGCCGCCGCCACCTGCGCGAGCCCGATGCCGGTGTTGCCGCTGGTCGGCTCCACGATGGTGCCGCCTGGGGCCAGGACACCCCGGCGCTCGGCGTCCTCAATGAGCCCCAGGGCCGTGCGGTCCTTGATGCTGCCGCCTGGGTTCTGGCCCTCCAATTTCACGAACACGTCGGCCATCCCGTCCTCAACCACGCGCGACAGTTGCAAGAGAGGGGTGTGACCGATGAACGACTGAATCATGGTCCCAGCATAGGCGCTGCGGGCCATCCATAAAAACGCCGCACCCACCAGACGGCAGGTGCGGCAGGAAGAAACGCGCTTAGCTGGGCCGCTCGGCCGACGCCTGAGGCGGCGTCACCGTATCGGGCTGACTGTCCAGCGCGGCCTCGCCGTGCGCCTCGGGGCGGCTGGCCAGCGGGTCAATCTCAGGCTGATCCTTGTTGACGCTGCTGACCAGGATGTCCAGCACATCGCCGTCGCGGGCTGCCTGCACCGCCTTGTGGGTCACGATCTCCCCGATGTTCAAGATGATGGTGTCGTCTGGGGCCAGAATCACGCGGGTGACGGGGCGGCCCAGGGCGTCGCGCACCCGGCTTTCCATGGCGTCCTGCTGACGCTGCTCAATGGCGCCCTCGGCCTGATCGCGCCGGTCACCCAGCCAGGCTTTGGCGCGGTCCAGCAGGTTGCTGGCGCCCTCGGAGACCGTGCTCGCGGCGCTTGCTTCTGCCGGGCGCGCGCCGCCAGTGGTCGCGGCAATCAGCGCCTGCTCGGCGCCGACGTGGCGGGCGCGGTCGGCAATTGCGGGAGTCACAATCTGGCCAGTGGCCGCCACGATGCTGCCACCTGGCGCCCGCACGTCGCTCTTAACGCGGCGGCCAATGGTGGCTTCCACCGTATTGGGGTCGGCCTGCTGACGGTCTCGGTACGACTGTACGCCTTCCTGAATGGCGCCGCCGGTCGCTGTGGCCGTCAGAGCCGCCAGGCGCCCAGTGGCCTCGGCGCGGTCAGCCTGGTACTGGGTGATGGTTGCGCCGGCCGGCACAATGATTTCGCCGGTGTCGGTCACGACCTCACTGCGGGCCGTCTTGCCCACCACGTAGGCTTTCTGCCGCTCGGCGGTAGCGCCCTTCACGTCCTCGTAGGACTCCTGCACGCGGTCACGGGCGCTGCCGTAGGCGTCGGCTAAGGCGCCGCCCGTCGCGGCGGTGGCCAGGGCCGTCAGCTTGCCAGCCACCTCGGCCTCGTCGGCGTGCGCGGCGGTGATGGTCTCGCCTTTGGCCACAATCAGACGCTCGTCCTCAGTGTGGATATCGCCGCCCGCCGTCTTGCCGACTACGTATTCCTTCTGGCGATCTTTGGTGGCTTCAGCAATGTTCTGGTAGGCCCCACTGATGCTGCTGCCTGCCGAGGCCAGGGCACCCCTAAGGCCGCCGTCGTCCTGTTCTTCCATCGCCTGCGCGACGGCTGGAGGCACCAGCGCCGTATCCACACCAATCTGCACCTGCTCAGGGGCGGGCACGAAGGTGCGCCCGCTGCTCAGGTCGGCAAACAGGCCGCCAGTGGCCTCATAGCCTTCCACGCGGCCTGAATGCTCGTCGAAAAACACGTCGGCAATCTTGCCCAGGTTGTGGCCGTCCGTGGTCAGCAGCGTCAGGCCTACCAGGCTGACTTTGCTGTCCAGGGCGTCTTTCAGGCGGCCATCCTCGCGGGTGGTGGCCACGTCGGCGTGGGTGCCGATCATGATGGCGTCCTCGCCAATGCTGCGGATGCGGTCAAAAGGCACCACCTTGGCCGCGCTGAACCAGCCGCCTTCGTCGACCAGTAGCCCCAGGACCTGATTGGCCTGGTGGTCAAACACCACGTCATGTACCCGGTCAATGTGTTCGCCGCTGTCCACAGCGATAATCGTGCGCCCGAGAATATCCTTGCCTTTAATCATAAAGTGACGCTCCAGTGAGGGAAAAAGAACGTGGGGAAGTCAGGTGGGCCAAGAGGGGCGGGCCCCCTTTAGATAAACCCGAGGTCAAGGAGTCCCTGCGGCTTGAGGTACAGGAAGTACAGCAGCAGGAACAGCACCAGCACAATGATGACGGCCAGCAGCACCTTGCCACCGCCGCCCCCTGGATTGCCTTTGAGTCGAGTCATGAGTGCCTCCACGCGCAGTGTAGGAAGCGCGCGTCGGCCTGCCATCTGGCAGACGTTACCGGCACTTGGCCCAACCTTGGTCTGCTCTTTAGACAGGCCAGGCAGCTTGACCCCGTACCCAGCCGTTACCCTGCGGGGCGTGAGTGCCGACCTTCCCTATTTGCGCGCCGCCCCGCCAGCGCCTGGCCACCAGGAGGCCCGGCTGGCCGACCTGCCCCTGACCGTCCTGGTGGGGGTGACGGGCGTCGGCAAAAGCACGGCCCTGGCCGCCCTGGGCGCGGGCATGCGGCTGCTGCCTGACCGGCGCGAGGTCACTGACACCGTGATGATTGCCCCGCTGGCTGGCGGGCCGGTGCGTGACCGCGAGCAGCGCTTTGCCCTGACGGCGCGCTACCGCCAGACCCACCCCGGCGGCATGGCGCAGGCCCTGGGGTCGCTGCTGGCCGATACCCGGCACTGGCAGGGGCCACTGGTGTTTGACGGCCTGCGCGGGCTGGACGAGGTGCGGTATGCCGCGCAGACCTTTGCGGCGTGGCGTTTTGTGGCGTTGGGCGCCCCCGATGCGGTGCGGGTGCGCCGCCTGCTGGGCCGCGCCGACGCCTTTGACCAGCTGGACGCCGCCGCGCTGGGCCACGACCTGCGCGCCGACCTGGCCGCGCTGGACGGCGCCGGAACAGTGTTCTCGGCGGCCGAGCTGGACAGTCTGGCGGCGCTGCCCACAGACGGCTTTGCCCCGGCCGAGGTGCTGGCCAAAACCCGGATTGTGCTGTCCGAACGTCGGCATTACGACCCAGCCGCTGCCGAGGCATTTCTGCACACCCTGCCCCCCAAGCGGGCGCTGGTGCTGGACACCGTGGCCCTGGCCCCGGCTGGGGTGGCGGCGGCGATTCAGGCGTGGGCGAACGGGAGCCGCGCATGAGTGCGCCCACCGTCGCGCGGGTGCAGGGCCTGCCCTACCGCCTGCCGCTGACCTCGGCCCTCGCCTGGGGCGCCCACGCGGCCCTGAACGCCGCCGAGCATGTACTGGTGCAGGTCACCCTGTCGGACGGCACGGTGGGCCTGGCCGAGGCGACCCCACGCCCCACGATTTACGGCGAGACGGCCGCCAGTGTGATGGCGATCTTGGCCCATCTAGAGGCGGGCCTGGCCGGGGTGCCGATCACGGATGAGGCAGCCTTAAACCGCGTCCGGAACAGCGTGGCGAACAACCACACAGCTCGGGGCGCACTGGACATGGCCCTGCACGACGCCCGCGCCCGCGCGCAGGGACAGAGCCTCTTCGACCACTGGCTGGGGCCGCAGCCACGGGTGCGCGTCAGTTTCATTCTGGGCATCGCGCCGCCCACCGAGATGCTGGCCGAGGCCCAGCGCGTCGTGGAGGCCGGCGTGCGCTGCCTGAAGGTCAAGGTGGGCCGCGACCACCGCCGTGACCTGGACGTCATTGCCGCCCTGCGCCGCGAGTTTGGCCAGGCTGTTCAGCTGTACGCCGACAGCAACGAAACCCTGACCCCGGATACGGCCCCCGCTGCCCTGAACGCCATGCGCGAGGCGGGGCTGCTGTACGTCGAAGAGCCTCTGCCCGCCCGTGACTTAAAGGCGCGCGCCGCCCTGCACACCCAGGGACGCCTGCCTATCGTGGCCGACGACTCGTGCTTTACCCCCGCCGACCTGGCCCGCGAACTGGACTTTGACACCTTCGACGTGCTGAACGTTAAAACGGCCCGCAACGGCTTCACGGACGGCCACGCCATGCTGCGCGCGGCGGCTGGTCGGGGCAAGCGGGGCATGGTGGGCTCCCAGGCCAGCACCGGGCTGGGCACCCTGCACGCCGCGCTGCTGGCGACCCAGGCCGAGGTCACCGAGCCCTGCGAGCTGAGCTTTGTGCTGAAGTTGCAAGATGACCTGCTCAACGCGCCCATTGAGTTTCAGGACGGCTGGCTGGATGTGACCGGGCTGCGCGACCATGCCCTGGACCCAGCTAAGCTCCGCCGTTACCGCCTCTGACCGCTGACAGCGGCGACCAGTTGCACCCTATAGCCAGAGGAGACACTCAATTCCACCTTTCTCTTGAGAAAACTTATTTCGTTTAGAGAGTGATGTCCAAGAGCCGCTCTGGGCGGCAGCGTAAGACGGTTGCCGTCCATTGCCGCAACATCTGGGAAGGCGCCAGAGAGTTCTCTACTCTTTGGACACTCGTTTCTGCTCCTCCCAGTCGGGTCACACTCGAAACAGGTCCAGGGTTTACCCCGATGCTGTCCGAATTGTCTACACGACTCTCTGGCGCCTCAGACAAAGGTCATAGGCCTGTCAGAACTGGCGGCCAATAATGAGGCATGGCTCAAGAGATGCTTAACGCTCTGCTGCTGCCGCTGCTGTTCAGCATGGCGGGCGGCACCTTCATCTTTCTGTACCGCCCCGAACAGCGTGGTCAGGGACTGCTGATTCTGACGCTGTTTCAACTGGTGGGCGCGGCCGGCTATGCTATGCAGCCCACGACGGAACTGCTGGCCCTGCTCAGCGCGCATGCCCTGGCCGTCCTGGTTATGCTGACGCGCCACTTGCAGACCCCAGTGCCTGTGCCACAAACCAGCCGCGACCAATAAATTTACGGATACGGGGGGCACGGGGTCAGCCGATCCGGTGCCCTTCTTGCTGCGCCGCGCGGCCAGGTGGCCTGGACTACAAGGTCTTGACGCCAGGGATGGCTCACCGCCGACCAGCGGTGGAAGCGTCGGCCCAGCCATGTGGACACCTGACAGCCCACCTCCGCTCCAATAACCCCCTCGATAGGGCCTGCTTTACACAGCGTTCTCTGCCGTCATCAGCAGGCGCACGCAGGTTTCCATGCCTCGCAGCACAGGGGGACTGCGCAGACAGGCCACCAGGGCGCGGGTCGCCTGATGTTCACTGCCGCCCAGCGCCCCCTGCAACGCCTCCTGAACCTGCGGGTGCAGGCGGTGGGTGCGGGTAAACAGCAGGTTCAGCAGCAGATCATCTACGCCCAGCCGGGCGCGCAGCTCGCCGTCTGGGGTGCAGGTCTGCACCTGTAGGCGCCCCCAGGGATCCAGCGTCAGCGAGGTCAGGACCGGTGAGCCAGCGCGGCGGCTGACGTGTTCGGCGGTGGGCAGCAGTGCCCCTACCAGATTGGTCGCCAGGCTGCGGCCCAGCAGGGTCAGGCGCGCCGGGTCGTCCACCGTGACATGCAGGGTCTGCGTTAGGTGCCGGGCTAGGGTGTCGCCCTCGGCCAGCAGCGCCGCCTGAATCTCTTCGGGAAAAGTCACGGCTTATGGTGGCAGAGGAGCGCTCAGGAAGTTGGCAGTAGGAAGTAGGGAGTGGACAAGGCGTTCTGGACGGCGCGCCAGAGCTCTACAACTGCTGAGGGACGTTTGCAATGTTGTCCTGATGTGACTTGTCATATCTGTGACAGCCAGGAAATTTGCAGCTCCTTTCCAGCTGAGGCGCAAGACCTATCCCGTCGCCTCTGCAGATGCAAAGAGCTGGTCCAGTCTTCTCCGCAGCGTTGCCAACCCGCTCGGAACCAAGGTCCTCAAGCGTGACAGAATGTCTCGGACTTGGTCTTACAGCGGCGCCCAGAGCCGCTAAGCAGAAACCTCAACGGCTCTGAGGCGAATCCGCAAGAGACAGTGACAGAAGTGGAATTGAGGGGCGTCCCTGGCCCCAGAAGGGAACTTGCCGCCGCTGCTAGGACTGGCCCACTGGAGCGCGGCCCAGAGCAGCGTGGGCTTCAAGGAGCAGCGCCTCGGTCTCGTCCCAGCCCACACAGGCGTCGGTAACGCTCAGGCCAGGAACCAGCGTGCTCAGGTCGGCTGGAATGGCCTGCTTGCCGGCCCGCAGGTTGCTTTCAATCATCAGGCCACGAATAGCGTGCTGGCCGGCGGCGCGCTGGTGCAGCACGTCGCGCCAGACCAGCCCCTGCCGCGTGTGGTCCGAGCCGCTGTTGGCGTGCGAACAGTCCACCATCACGGCCGGACTGAGGCCCGCAGCGCCCATCAGAGCCGCCGCCTCCTGCACAAACTGCGGCGCGTAGTTGGGGCCGCCGCGCCCGCCGCGCAGGATGACGTGCCCGTCTGGATTGCCCAGCGTATGCACGATGCAGCCCTGGCCGTCGTCGTCAATGGTGAAAAAGGCGTGGGGTGAGCGCGAGGCCACAATGGCGTCCACCGCCAGCTTGATGCCGCCGCCCGTGCCGTTCTTGAAGCCCATCGGGGCGCTGACAGCGCTGGCCATGACGCGGTGGGTCTGCGACTCGGTGGTGCGGGCACCCAGACAGGCCCAGGCCACGGCGTCAAAGACGTACTGCGGCGCAAAAGGGTCCAGCAGTTCGGTGGCCACGGGCAGCCCCAGCTCGCTCACTTCGACCATCAGCCCCCGGGTCCATTCCAGGCCCTTGTTGATGTCGTTGGCGCCGGTCATGTCGGGGTCCAGCAGGTAGCCGCGCCAGCCCACCGTGGTGCGTGGCTTGTCCACATAAACGCGCATCTGCACTTCCAGGCGGTCCTGTACCTGCGTGCGCAGTGCGGCCAGCCGCCGGGCGTAGGTCAGGGCCTGCTCATGGTCATGAATAGAACAGGGTCCCACCACCACGAGCAGGCGGTCGTCCCGGCCATGCAGAATGTCCTGTGCAGCCCGGCGCCCGGCCAGCACGGTGCGCTCGGCGGCCGGGGTCAGGGGACAGCGGGCTTTCAGGGCGCGCGGCGTAATCAGGGGCGTAAAGCCGCTGACATTCAGGTTCTCGGTGCGGCCAGGGGCGACGGCAGGTTCAGGGTGGGTCATGGGGGTCCTTAGGAGCAGGGTGAACAAGCGAAACCCGCCCGGTGACCTTGTGGGCGTCACCGGGCGGGTGGGGAGGGAAACAGCGCGCTAGGCCCGGTGACGACCGAACCAATAAAAAAAGGGCGCGCTTAGGGGCATAGGCGCAGTGTAAAGGCCACGGGGCGGGCGGTCTCTGCCCCCGGTCTAGGGCGCCGCATGGGACTGGTGCAGGAAGTCAGCAGGCACAGAGGCCAGGCCGCCAGCCCAGAAGGCGCGGCTCTTCTCCCCTCTATCCCTCGGCGATCTGACGCAGTTTCTCAACACGAGTCGCCAATTCGGGCAGCTCTAACGCCCGCAGCGCCTTGGTGGTGCGGCTGAGGCCAGCGTCATCTATGCGGCCCTGGTTCCAACCGGCAATCAGCATGGCGCACCCCTGGAGGGCGTCTCCCACGGTTTCCTTGTGAAACATGGCGGCCACCCCACCCGCCTGGGCGGGCGCGGTCTGCTGGGCCTGGGCCTGCACGTCCAGCACCACCTGCATAAACACCTGGTCCAGACGGGCGCGGTCATCGGGGGCAATCGGGGTTCCGGTCATGGGGGGCAGTGTAGTGGGACCGGGCTAGCCGGTGCGTGCCAGTCGCTGGCCTTTCTTCATCTCGGCTCTCATGTCTGGCCGCAAGGGCGACAGGCACGGGCCAGACCCGTATCTTGGTGCAACTCAGACGCTGGAGGGGGCATGAAGTACGAGCCGGGCAACAGGTTTTACGATGAGATGTTCACGCCAGGCGGCCAGGTGCGGCCCCACTACGCGGGGGTGCAGGCGTATGTGGACGACCTGGGCGTGCCCGAATTCGCGCGCCGCCACGAACTGCTGGACCTGGCATTTCGCAACCAGGGCATCACCTTTACGGTGTACGGCGACGCCCAGGGCACCGAGCGCACCTTTCCCTTTGACCCGGTGCCGCGCATCGTGCCGGCCTCCGAGTGGGGGCAGATAGAAGCCGGGCTGACCCAGCGGGTGCGCGCCCTGAACGCCTTCTTGCAGGACATCTACTCGGAGGCCCAGATTCTGGGGGACGGCGTTATTCCCGCCGAACTGGTGTACACCTCGGCGCATTTCCGGCGCGAGGTTCACGGCGTGCGGCCCCCCGGCGGCATCTTTACCCATGTGGTGGGCACCGACCTGATCCGCGACGAGCAGGGCGACTATCTGGTGCTGGAAGACAATCTGCGCTCGCCCAGCGGGGTGTCATACCTGCTGGCCAACCGCCAGGCCATGACCCGCATCTACCCCGGCATGTTCGAGGGCCAGGGGGTGCGCCCGGTGGGGCACTACGCCACGGCGCTACTGGCCCTGCTGCAAAGTGTCAGCCCCCGCGAGAACGGCACGGCCGTCGTGCTGACCCCTGGCATGTACAACAGCGCCTACTTTGAACACGCCTACCTGGCCCAGCAGATGGGCATTGAACTGGTCGAGGGCCGCGACCTGTTTGTGGACGCCGGGCGCGTGTGGATGCGCAGCACGGGCGGGCGGCGACAGGTAGACGTGATCTACCGCCGCATTGACGACGATTTTCTGGACCCACTGGCCTTTCGTCGTGACAGCACGCTGGGCGTGGCCGGGCTGATCGAGGTCTACCGGCAGGGCCGCGTGGCGATTGCCAACGCCGTTGGGACGGGTGTGGCCGATGACAAGGCGGTCTACGCCTACGTGCCGGACATGATTCGCTACTACCTCAATGAAACGCCCCTGCTGCGCAACGTGCCCACCTTCCTGGGCTGGAACGCCGACCACCTGGACCACATGCTGGCCAACGCTGGTGAACTGGTGTTCAAGGCCGTGGGCGAGGCCGGCGGCTACGGCATGCTGATTGGCCCGGCCTCTACCCAGGCTGAACAGGAAGCGTATCTGGAGCGTGTGCGGCGTGACCCGCGCGAGTTCATCGCGCAGCCGGTGGTGGGGCTGTCCCGTCATCCCACCTTCTACCCCGATGGGCGCCAGTTTGAAGCCGCGCACATTGACCTGCGGCCCTACGTGCTGTACGGCCAGAACGTGACCATCGTGCCCGGCGGCCTGACCCGGGTGGCCCTGACGCGCGGCAGCCTGGTGGTGAACAGTTCGCAGGGCGGCGGCAGCAAGGACACCTGGGTGCTGGAACACGACGGCCCGGCCACGCCCGTGGCCATGAGCCAGCTGCTGCACGGTGACACGCAGAGCCAGGCACAGACTCAGGGTCAGGGCCGCCAGTCGCAAAGCCAGAGCCAGACGGGAGGCGGCACCCAGAGTCAGAGCCAATTTCAGGGCGGTTTCGGCTCAGTGCCGCTGGGGGCGGAGACCACGCCCGCTGACGACGCCCATACCGCCCATGTCCGGGAGCGCGCCGCCGAGGAAGCGCAGGTCGAGGCCTACGGGCAAAGTCAGGAGGCGTGGGGCAGGGTCCCTGCGCCGCCGTCTGCCCCCGACGAGTCGCCCGGCGGTCACTCCTACCAGCAGCAACTGGAAAAAGCCGAACTGGACAGCCCAACCCAGGAGGACCGCTGATGCTGCTGCTTTCTCGCCTGGCCGAGAACCTGTACTGGACGGGCCGCTATATGGAACGCGCCGAGAACACCGCCCGCCTCCTGAGCGTCAATTACTACGCCACGCTGGAATCGGCCACGCGGGCACGGGATCACTGGCGCCCCCTGCTGGACCTGACGGGCGGCGAGACAGCCCTGCGTGAGCGCTACGGCCGAATTGACGCCCGCAGCGTCAGCGCGTGGCTGGCTTTTGACCGGGACAACCCCGCCAGTATTGCCAGCAGCCTGGCCCGCGCCCGCGAGAACGCGCGGGGCCTGCGCGACCGCATTCCCAGCGAGATGTGGGAAGCCGTCAACCGCGCCTACCTGAACCTGTGTTTCGAGACCGGCGCCGTGCTGGACCGCGACGGCCTTTTTGAATACTGCGTGGCGGCGCGCGACGCATCTCAATTTTTCTTTGGCATCGCCTTTGCCACCCTGCCGCGCGACGAAGGCTGGGCTTTTATGCGCACTGGGCAGATGCTGGAGCGCGCCGACAATGTGCTTCGTGTGCTGCAGGCCCGGCTGGAACAGAGCGGCGAGGTGCAGGGGGTGCCTGCCGCGCCAGCGGGCAACGACCCGGCCGCCCGCATGGTCGTGGAGCAGCGCTGGGTCAACGTTCTGAAAGGGGCCAGTGCCTTTGAGGCTTACCGCAAGTGCGAGCATGCGGGCCTGGAACCCCGGCGCATCGCGGCGTTTTTGCTGCTGGACGACGCCTTCCCGCGCAGCGTGCGCTACAGCGCCGAGAACCTGCACGACGCCCTGGGGCAAATTGAGAGGCGCCACCCCGGCGCCCACCCCGAGCTGCTGCGCCTGTCCCGCTGGCTGGTGGCCCGGCTGCAATACGCCGCCATTGACGACATTCTCGAAGGCGGCTCACCGTCCCTTGACGAGCTGCTGACCGAGGTCAACCGGGTGGGGGCGGCCATCAATGCGGCGTATTTTGAAGAGGAATAGGGTGCAGGCGCAGAGCACTGTTCAGCACACTTCGGTGGCACCGATGGGTCAACCATTCACGCCAGCCACAAAGGGCGGCCAGCCGGCGGGCGCCGGGCAAGACGTGGGGATATGGCCGGTCCTCAACAAACCGGATCGAGTCGGGGTCAGCCAGCGCCGGGATGTGGGGAGGCAGGATGCGCTGTGAGATTCGCCACGCCACCGAGTACCACTACCCCACGCCAGCCTGGGACTCATTCAATCAGGTGCGCCTGCACCCGTCTCAGGAAGAGCGGCAGACCGTGCGGTCGTTTCACCTCTCGGTCACGCCCGACGCCGAGGTCTCGTCTCACCGGGACTACTTTGGGGCCATTGTCCATCACGTGCATGTCCACGACCCCCATACCCACCTGAAGATCGAGGCGCAGGCCATCGTGGACACCCACGCTCGGCCAGACCCCGAGCCCGTACAGGTGATGGCCCTGGCCGCCGAGCGGGGACGGCACACCGAATTTCTGGTGCCCTGTCCACGCGTGCCCGCCGGGCCCTGGCCTGAGGTCTTTCATGTGGCCCGGCCAGACCCCAGTGATGACCTGCCGGCCTATCTGGTGGCCCTCAACACGCAGTTGTACCGGCGCTTTACCTATGACACCAAGGCCACCAGTGTCAGCACGCCACTGGCTGAATTTGCCAAAGATGGCCGGGGCGTCTGCCAGGACTTTACCCACGCCATGCTGGGCGTGACGCGGCAGTTGGGTATTCCGGCGCGTTATGTCAGCGGGTATCTGTACAGCGGCGGCGAGATGCTGGGCGCCGAGGCCACCCACGCCTGGGTGGAATGCCTGGTGCCGGGCTACGGCTGGCTGGGCCTGGACCCCACCAACAACTGTATGGCCGGCGAAAAGCACGTCAAGATAGGCCACGGCCGCGAGTACAGCGACGTGTCACCCGTGCGCGGCACCTACTACGGCGGCGGGCGAGGCAAAATGGACGTGGCGGTTCACGTCTACAGCGAGCAATAGCGGCATTAAAAAACCCCAGGCGGTGCCTGGGGCGTGTTGGGCCGCTTGACCTTTAGCTGCCGGTGACCAGCCGGCCCACCGCAAACAGGCCGCCCAGCACTCCACCCACCACTGCCGCCGCCGCGAGCTGGCCCAGACCAGCCAGCACCAGGGTCACGCCAGCAGACACCGGGTCGCGTAGGTTCATGCTGGACTGCACCGCCAGAAAGCCGAAGTAAATCATGGCGATGGTGATCAGGAACATGGCGAGCCAGCCAATGACCGGAATGACGCCGATCAGGGTGCTGATGATGCTCAGGGGCACGAAAAACAGTGCGAAAGAATAGGCGACTTCGGGATAAGTACCAGTCCCCCGGAACAGCGTGCGACCAATCAGGTACACCAGTCCGGTAAAGACAAAAAAGGTCAGCGGCACCGAGATCAGACGGGTCAACAACTGACCAAAGAAAGTGACGTCGCTGTGAAACAGGGCGAAGAAGGCAGCGATAGCAGCCGAGACGGCGGCTGCCACCATCACGTAGATCAGCGCGCTGGAGAGGTTACTGCGGCGCTCGAACTGCTCGAAGGTCGCTGGGCTGGGCCGCGTCAGCACGGCAGCGCTCTGAGCAAACATGTCCTGCACTCGGGCGGTCGTTGTGGGCTGAACCGGGCTTCGCATGATCCACGGTACGGCCCGGAGCAACAGGCCGTTGCCAGGTGCTACCTTTATCTTTTGTTAATTATTTCTGCAAAACGTTTGTGGGGTGTCTTTTCAGAAGCATCCGAAGGTGCTGCCGGGCTCTCAAGAGGCCGCACAGCATGAGCCTGTTTGTTCTGCAAATGGAAAAGTAGGTTCGCCAAAGCTCAGCCTGAAGTCTGCTCCGTTATTCACTCTAAATCGCTTCTGCAAGCGCCGCCGTAAGAACCTAAATCAGAACTCAGGCGGCAGACACAGGCCGGTATACAAGGCACGCAGACTCAATTCTAAGGTTGGCTGAAAGGCCACGCACAGCGGCGCCAGGGCCGGGTCACTCAGGGCTTCCTGAACCGCTGGGGCAGGGTCACTCATGGGATAGAGGCCCGCCACCAGCGCCTGCGTGGCGGTCAGCAGCGGCAATGCTTGCCCTTCTGGCAGCGTGGGCAGCGCGCGGTGTAAGGCGGCCAGCAGCGGAGGGATGCGGCCCAGCAGCCAGGTCTTGTGGGCACGCGCACCATCCGGCGTGATGTTGCGCTCCAGCAACCCCGCCAGGTGCGGCATCAAGCGCACCAGGTCGGGGTGATCGCCCAGCAGCGCGGCACTCAGACGGGCCAGAGACGCTGGGGTGTGAATCCCACCCAAGGCCAGATGCCGCTCCCAGTGGGCGAAAAATTCGGCCAGCAGTTCTTCATACAGACTGAGAAATAAGCTCTCTTTGGTCGGAAAATAGCCGTACAGCGCGGCTTTCGTCAGCCCGACCTGGGTTGCCACCGCCTGAAGCGTGAGGTCTTCATAACGGTGGGTGCGCCACAGCGACCGCGCCACCTGCAGAATGTCTGCCCGGCGCGTGGCCTTGGCCTCCTCCGAACGGGCGCGAGAAGAAATAACCACAGGTTAATTGTATAAGGCTGCAATTCAGGCGTCTATCCGTAGGCAGAAAATCCGTCCATTGACAAACTTACCCAGGGTTACTAATATTTCCCTACTTACCCAGGGTTATTTAGACCCAAGGAGCATCCTATGATCCACACTGTCCTCCCGACTCCCGCCACCGCCCTCGTCACCGGTGCCAGCAGTGGCATTGGCGAACGCCTGGCCTCCGGACTGGCCGCACGCGGCGCCTCTTTGATTCTGGTGGCCCGCTCGGAGGACCGACTTCAGGCGCTGGCCAGCGACCTGGGGCGCCTGCACGGCGTCCCCGTGGAAGTGATGGCCGCCGATCTGGCCCGTAGCGGCGCGGCGCAGGCCCTGGCTGAAGAGCTGACGGCGCGTGGCCTCACGCCCGACATCCTGGTGAACAACGCGGGTCTGGGGCACTTTGACGAGTTTCTACAGCAGGACCTGGCCGATATTGGCCAGCAGCTGGCCCTGAACATCACGGCCGTCACCGAACTGACGCGGCTGCTGGTGCCGGGCATGGTCGCGCGGGGGCGGGGCCGCGTCTTGAATGTGGCCAGCACCGCCGCCTTTCAACCGGGTCCCCTGATGGCGCCGTATTATGCCAGCAAGGCGTACGTCCTGAGTCTGAGTGAAGCGCTCAATGAGGAACTGCGCGGCAGCGGTGTGACGGTGACGGCCCTTTGCCCCGGCCCGGTGCAAACAGGCTTTCAGGCCGCCAGTGGGCTGGGCCACAGCGAACTGTTGCGCGGGCCCGTGCGCCTGGCGATGCTGAGCGCCGACGAGGTGGCCGCCCAGGGCCTAGACGCCATGCTGCGCGGTCAGGCGGTGGTGATCCCAGGCCGGCTGAACCAGTTGCAGGTGGCGGCCCTGCGCCTGCTGCCGCGCGCCGCCGTGCCCCCCATGATCCGCCGCTTGCAGGCTCGCCGTCACCGCTAAAAGGCACCTGCGCCTCAGCAGCCCTCAGGGGGCCATGCCACAATGCAGGGTGATGACGGAATCTTCTCTGACCTCCGGCGAGCAAACCCACTCTGGCTTCGTGGCCATTGTGGGCAAGCCCAACGTCGGCAAAAGCACCCTCCTGAACAGTTTTCTGGGCACCAAAGTCGCCCCCACCAGTCCCCGGCCGCAGACCACGCGCCGGGGCGTGCGCGGCATTCATACGGCCGAGAACCGCCAGATTGTCTTTGTCGACACGCCGGGCCTGCACAAACCCAAAGACGCACTGGGCAAGTACATGAACCACGAGGTGCATTCGGCCCTGGCCGATGTGGACGGCGTGGTCTGGGTGGTGGACCTGCGCCACCCGCCCACCGACGAGGATCAGCTGGTCGCCCGCCAGGTGCGCGAATTGCCCAAGCCGCTGTTTCTGGTAGGCAACAAAACGGACGCCGCCAAATACCCCGACGAGGCCATGAAGCTCTACCGCGCGCTGCTCGAAGGCCGCGAGGCCGAGCTGAGCGAGACCATGCTGAGCGCGCAGAACAACCCGAACGCGGTGGCCACCCTGCGCGAGCAGCTCCTGGCCATCCTGCCGGAAAACCCCTTCTTCTTTCCGCAGGGCAGCGCCAGCGACCAGAGCCGCGAGATGTGGGCCGCCGAGATCATCCGCGAAGAGGCCATGAAAAAGCTGCGCGACGAGCTGCCTTATGCCGTGGCCACGCGCGTCAACCGCTGGACCGAACGCGAAGACGGCCTGCAACGCATTGAAGGCGAGATTGTGGTGGAGAAGAACGCCCACAAGGGCATGGTCATTGGCGCGGGCGGCAAGCAGCTGCGCGAGATTGGCCAGGCCGCCCGCAAGCAACTAGAAGTCTTCCTGAACCATAAGGTCTTCCTGGGCCTGGAAGTCATCGTGATTCCCGGCTGGCGCGAGGATGAAGAAGCCCTGCGCGAACTGGGCTACGAGTAAGCACGGCGTTCGGGAAGTGGGCCGGAGGCCGTGGTGAGTGGAGAGGACCACTGGGGGCTCTTGAACCGCTACGAGGGCACACCTCTTCCCCACCTTTGAGGGCCACAGAGCGCGAACAGAGCAGAATTAAAGACCCCCGTATTCAAGCCAAATCTCAACAAGGCCCCACACCGGGGCCTTTTTTATGGTCCAGCCTTGAGGCGTCCCCATTCCCGCAGCGCGTCCTCGTAAAACAGGCGGGTGTGGTGCATCCGAATCTGCCCGGCGCCGTAGAGGGACAGGAAGTCGGACTGGGGCACAAAGCGCACCTCGGCCACCTCATGCTGAAAAGTAGGGTGAAAGGTCGAGCCAGGCAGCGCCTCAGCCAGCCAGGCATGGCGCAGCACCGGCACGCCGTCTGGAAACCGGCCCAGGTACGCCGCCAGAAACTTCAGCAGGCGCACCCGTACCCCCGCTTCACGGACCGCCGTGTCCTGGGG
Organism: Deinococcus betulae; assembly: GCF_020166395.1. Taxonomy (NCBI): domain Bacteria; kingdom Thermotogati; phylum Deinococcota; class Deinococci; order Deinococcales; family Deinococcaceae; genus Deinococcus; species Deinococcus betulae. Next base: position 537,972 of record NZ_JAIQXU010000001.1, read on the forward strand.
GTTCTCGCCGTCCTCCACGGTGCCGCTGGGGATGTGCCACAGGCCAGCTTTCTGCCGCTGCCCTGGCACGCCATTTTCCCGCACCAGCAGAATGTCGCCCGTCTGGTTCAGGATGACCACGCCCGCCGCACGGTGAGCCACAGGCACATGAGCCTCTGGACCAAACTGCATGGCTACCCCTGACGCTCACGCAGCCCGGAGATGTGGGCGACGTGGTGCCGGCCGTGCCAGGCGTACATGGCCAGCAGGGTGTCCACGGTATAGGTCCGCTCCTGGGCAGGATGGGTCCACAGCCGACCCCACTCTGGCCCCCCCTGGTCTAGAGCCCCGAAAAGCAGGCCCAGCCGCACATGCAAGCTGCTGATGAGCGTCAGGCTGACCTCGGGCGAGAGCTGCGTGTCGGGCAAGTCGGCCCACAGGGCTTCCTCGTAGGGTTTGATTACCGGATTGTCTTCGGTCAGGGCCAGCTTCAGCCGAACAAAGGCGTTCATGTGGCTTTCGGCCACGTGATGCGCCACCTGGCGCACCGTCCAGCCACCCTCGCGGTAGGGGGTATTCAGCTGCGCTTCAGTCAGGCCTTCTACAGCGGCTGACAGCAGGCCGGGCAGCTCAGCGATCTGAGCCGTGGCGGCTCCCCGCTCTTCGGCCGTGAGGGTCAGCGGCGTGGGCATTGGGCCAATGGGATAGCGGAGGTCAGTCATGGGTGGGGGCCTCATCCTTTCTGGTCCAGCGGTTCGCGTCGCGGCGCTCGACCTTGTCCATCATGCGCTCAAAGCCGCGCTCCAGGCTGATCCCACGCTCATTGGCCATGCACAGCATCACGAACAGCAGGTCGGCCAGTTCCAGTTCTAGGTCGCCGGGGTCCTCGCCGGGCTTGGGGGTCTTGCCGTTCTGGTGGGCCAGCACGCGCGCCACCTCGCCGGTTTCCTCGGTCAGGCGGGCCAGCATCAGCAGGGGCGGAAAGTACCCCTCCTTAAACTGGCCGATATAAGCGTCCACGCGCTGCCGGGCGTCTTCGAAGGTCAAGCTCATGGCGCCAGGATACTGGCAGGATATTTGAGCCCTGTCCCAGACCATGCGCGGCGTGACGGCACTGGAGTTGCTGAGAGACGCTGTCTATCACGCCGCAGACCTGTGGCGCGGAGCCGGTTGCCCTACAACATACGCGCCGCTGGGTGTCGGACCGCGCTGACGGTTCTGGACCTGCGCTGGACTTGTGCTGACGCTGGGCATCATGCTGGCGGATGTGGCGGTTAATTTCTGACAGGCCAGGGGCACAGTTACTGCCGCGCTACTGGCCCAGGTGAGTTTTCTAGACTTCGTGGTGAAGAGTTTCCCCTTTCTCTGACCTGTCCATTCTGCTCAACGGCCGCTCCGCCAGGCGACGGACGCGCGCGGCCAGGCCCGTTGCGCACCATGACGGCATGACAGCTCCCTCTCCCTTGCTCAGCGCTGGCCCGCCGGTCTGGAACGTGGCGCGAGCCGCCGGGCTGGGCCCACTGACGCCGGCCCCCGCCGAGCTTCATGACCAGCTGGCCGACCTGCGCGCTGCCCTGGCTGGGGTGCTGGTCGCGGCGGCAGGTCACGATCTGGTGTTCGTGGGCCGCTCACCCGAGCCCCTCCGGGCCTACCTGGGCGGCCTACTGGCCGGGATTCGGGCGCCATGGACAGCCCACGGACTCAATGTTTCTCTGCTGGGCGCCGAGCTGAGTCCGGCCCAGCAGGTGGCGCTGCGGCCCCTTCTGGAAGCCGCTGGCCTGAACCCACGTCGCCTGGCCGCACAGGAGCGGCGGGCCGCGCTGGTGGATGTGGTCGCTTCAGGCGGCACCTTTGCCGAGCTGCACCAGGCACTGCGAACCTGGGCCGCAGCGCAGGGTCTCCCCCGGCAGAGCGTGGTCAGGCGCGTACGAGTGCTGGGACTGGAGTGTTCCGGGCCAGCGCGGCCAGGCGCGCAGCACTGGTCCGATCTGCCCGAGTTGCGCGGTGTACGAACCCGCAGCGTTCTCATTGCCCCCGAGCTGTGGCGCTGGCTGGCCTGCGACGCGGCGCTCAAGGTGGCCACGCGCTGGCCCACTGGCACCTGGGGACACACTGCTGACCACCTGCCCGAACGCACCCCAGAACGGCTTCAGGCTCTGGCGCAGGCCCGCGCCCTGTATCTGCTGGGCACGGCAGCCGCAGAACGCGAGGCGATGGTGGCTGCCCTGAATGTGGCCGGAGGTCAGCAGGTGCCCGCCGTGCGCGCCCTCGTGCAGGCGTGGCGCGGCACCCGCCATAGCACTGCGCCGCGCCGAAATGGACGCCTGCCCTCACCCCGCTGAAACGCCACCAGAAGCGGCGGCCCCTCATCCTGGGGGCCGCCGCCGTGACTGGGTTAGCGAATGTAGAAGTACGTTTCCTGCACGTCGCGGTCAGCGGTGGCGTAAGGCTCCAGGTAGGCGTTGCTGGTGGCGTTCCAGCGGCCGTCGTCGAAGGTGCCGCGCAGCACGAGGTCGGTGGTGGGGCGCACCCGCGTGAAGATGGCGCGCACACGCTGAAGACCACGCGGCTCGGCCAGGTTGTAGGTCACGCCGTCGCCCGCACGGGGAAAGGTGGTGGTGCCCGCCTGCACGTAGGCGTTCCGCACCAGTACGCTGCCCACACCGTTGCTTTGCAGCGCCAGCAGGGTCACGTAGCCGGGCGCGCGGGTGGTGACGCTCACGCGCACCGCTTCGCCCACGGCGTAGGTGCTGCCCTCGCCGCGGTCTGGGCGAAGCCCAGTAATCAGGTTGCTGCCCGAGCCTTGCAGGCCCACGTTGGGACGAACCGTCACGGTGCAGGCGCTGAGGCCCAGGGCCAGAGAAAGCAGAAGTGCAGTGCGCATAACAATCAGCATACGGGCGCCAGCTGACGGAAAGCTGAGGGCCAGCCCCGCAGCGTCCTTAGCGCTGCGGGGCCTTCTAGACCCCGCAGTTGCGCCGATTGTGGCCCAGTTGCAGACGACCTGCCGGGCAGGCGGCGTAGCATGGTGCATGTTTCGCGCCGCCTGCCTTGCGCTGACCCTGCTGAGTGTGTCCGGGGCGCTGGCCGCGCCGCCCACTTCGGCGGCGCGCGCCGAGCCCTACACCACCAACCGCTTTTTTGCCGACCTGAACGCCCGGCAGGTCACGCGCGTGGTCCTGAGCAGCGGCGGGCAGGCCACCGTGACTCTGGCGGGCGAGGGAGGCAGCCCGCGCGTGCAGACCCTGCTGGTGCCGGCAGACGGCGCGACCCTGGCCCGCATCCGGCAGTCAGGGGCGGCGCTGCGGGTGGTCGCGGCCGGGTCGGGGCTGGGCTGGCTGGCGCAGGTGCTGCCGCTCGTCCTGACCGGCCTGATTCTGGTGGTGCTGTGGCGGTCCATGCGAACGGGCAGTGGTGGCGGCGGCGCCGCGACCTTTGGGCGGTCGAAGGCAGCGGTGATCGGGGAGGGGCAGATCAAGCTGAGTTTCAGCGACGTCGCCGGCTGCGACGAGGCCAAAGCCGACCTT